>JASFLF010000105.1:0-8386 GCA_050118235.1 Gammaproteobacteria bacterium
ATGGCGGCAGGCCTTCGGCTTGGCGTTCAGCAACATGTTTGCGGTAGTTTTCAATCATTGTTCTGCTCTATTTCCCAAAAATAATAAGAATTGGTAAGAAACGACTCCGGCCTGACGTGCCAGAAGGACACTATTATACTGAAGCCAACGGCTGAAAAGCACCTTTAATTATTTATGTCGTTGTTTTCTATAGGGGTATTAATAGGAAGCTTAGTTAGAAGCAGGACTGTTTTGCTCTAACCATGTGAGTAAATCGGTTCGAGTGAGCATACCGACTATGACTCGATTGCTATCGACTACCGGTAGATGGTGGATTTTTCGTTCCACAAACATCGGGATCGCCTCGACGATATGGCGCTCTGCGCTAATGGTAGTCACGGGCGTACTCATCACTACCCCAACCGGCGTTGCCTGGAATTGCTGTACATATTTCTGACTATTGTGCTGAACATTGTGCTGTACCGTTTTTATGGAAACATCGGCGGACATTTCATTCATTAACCATTTTGTCAGATCCGATTGGGTAACGATCCCGTTAACGCGATTTTGTGCATCCAATACCGGCGCCGCTTTAACCTGTGCGTTTTGAAGTATGTGCCATGCTGTCGATAAAGGGATGTTCTCCTTAACACTGATCACATCCCGGGACATAACTTGTTCACAGCGGATATCCCCCAACTGACGTTTGCGCATTTGCATTACGGTGGCTTTATATAATTTATTGAGTTGCTCTTCTGTAATGTCGACGAACTCATCCAGTGACTTGACCGCCGAGCGCAAATCCTGGCTACTTACTCCATACGCTAATTTTGTCCAGGAGTCACTGTCACCCTGTTCTTGCAGACTCAGACTTCTGGAAGGATACCGCCTGCCCGGCACCATATTGTTCAGCAACAACACGGCACCGAACAATAACAACGCATTGAACATCACCGGAAACAGAACAAACGTATATCCCAGTGCATACACTTGCTCCCCACCCAACACCGCCGCTAACGCCACCGCACCGCCCGGTGGATGCAGACACCGCGTCATTTGCATAGCAGCAATAGCCAAGGAAACCGCGGCGGCGGCGGCCAATACCGGGTCGGGAACAAACAACGCGCAGGTTACGCCGACGCTGGATGACACCAAATGGCCACCGAGGAAAGGCCATGGTTGAGACAAGGGACTGTAAGGCACGGCAAACAACAATACACAGGACGCGCCCATCGACGCCACCATAAACGGCAATCCGTTCAACCCTATGGTATTCATACTCACCAAACCAACCAGCACAAGCCCAATAAACGCGATGATGCTGCTGACGAATTTTTCCCGCAGTGTTAACGTCTGCTGTAGTGGATCGGAGGTTTTGACTGAATTTAACATAGTACAGTACTGCCGGCTTGAACGGTTATGGTCGCGCGCGGTATATGAAATGCATTTCGGGGGCGCGTTATCTAAGTCCCATTAATTGAATGCAACGGGGAAATAATTGATCGAAAAGTCGAAATCCCGCATCGATGGCGGCGGTACCTTGTTGATAAAAAGTTTCCGGGGATACCGTTGGATTGGCCGTGACTATGAGTTCACTATGGAGTAAATTCAAGAAAGACTGTGCCGCTGATACTGCTCGGTCTATGATTTCTTCCATGCCCTGGCCTTCCCTGCCCTGCCGTTCCATTCTATGGTCTTCCAAGCCATGGTATTGGTGCGAAGTAGAGCGTAGTGGCACCAGCTTATTGTTTATGATGGATAGTGTATTGCCGTGGAGAAATTTCATATTAATCCGGTTGGCCACGGTACTGCTGCGCTGAGCGGCCACGCCGGTGCCTATACCGCGGGCTTGACCGATGGACTCCACCACCTGAGGCAATTCCCGGGTCAACATGGCGATTAACGATGTGAGGTGTCCATGGTTCTGCGCGAACGCTTGCAGTTCCAAGGCATCGTCTTCCATTCGCTCAATAACCAGCGAAATAAGCTGCGTGTGTAATGCAAAACTTTGCTGGGCCGGCATAGAAAATACACGCTCCTTTATCGACTGCCATTGCTGTTCTATGGGTTGTATCAACCGAGGCTCGTAGCAATCGCCGCACTCTGCAATCAATTGGCGCATGGACAGCAATTTGGTGTCCACTTCTCGCTGCAGCTTTTCCAAGGATAGCCGGAACGAATCATCCCCTTTTAAGAAAGCATTGGCCATGCCGCGATGCTTGGGAAACAATTCCAGCAACCCGCGAAGTTGCCGCACCCATTGAGTCACCCATAATAACCGTCTGTGGCGCTTTTTGTGCTGAATCAGATTGTTGAGTAGGACAATCGTTGCCAGAGCCGCGAGCAAACAACAATACATTAAAATCATCGGTTTATTTATTCCTTTAATTTCGAGTCAAGCGGTTATGCCAGCTCAGCCGCCAATGTGGTCAGATGCTCTGCGGTCTGCGCGGTCTCGTCAATGGACGCATTGAGATTCTGGGTTTGCACGCTGATTTGGTCCGTATTTCGGGCTATGTCCTGGCTGGCTTGTTGTTGCTCTTGAAGCGCTACCGCGATATCACTGGCCAATCGCAATGCCTGGGAAGCTTGTTGTTGGATTTGCCGCAGCGAATGATCCGCCTTTTGGGTCATATCGAAGCCGCGATTCACCGATTCCGCCACCTCGCGCATCGCACCGATGGCATTGCTCACCTCTAGTTGTGTTTGTTGGGCCATGCTGGTGATTTCTTCTGTGGCCTCGCGGGTGCGGCTGGCTAAATTTCGCACCTCGTCGGCCACAACGGCAAAACCTCTGCCCTGTTCACCGGCGCGCGCAGCTTCTATAGCGGCGTTTAGCGCCAACAAATTGGTTTGGTCCGCAATCGCATTGATGACATCCACTAATTCACGGATTTCACCGGAACGCTGGCCCAATGTGTCCACCAAATCCGTGGCACGCTCCACCGTCTGGGTGGCGGCTTGCATTTCATTTTGTAATTTCCGCGCGATATCGGTGCCTTGTTGGGAGGCGAGATAGGAAGCATCAGCACCACGTTCAGCGGTTCTTGCGTGTTCGGCAACCGACGCCACGCTCACTGACATTTGCTCGATGCTGGCCGCGATGGTTTCTAAATTACTGGCCTGTTGCCCGGCACCTTCTTTACCGCTATACGCCAAGTTAGCTAATTCCTCGGCAGCATGACTCATCTCCGACAACACCGCATGATATTGCCGCAGTCGGCGGTCATTGGCAAAACGCTCCAGTGCTAAACCACGGCTGAGATGACCTAATTCATCAGGATAATCTTGAACGTGACCATCGCCATTATGCGTGAACGTCTGGAGTAGCGCCGTCAATGTATGGTTCAGGCTGCGTCCAAAATAGGCACTGGTCGCGCCGATCACGCAAATATGTAGTGCGCAAAAAATGCCCAATTGAGAGGCGGGTAATTGCCTTGAGGGATCAAACCATATTGAGCCGGTTATGATCGCTAACGGCAAGGCGCCAATGATTGCCACAACGATAAATTGAGTGCGTACGCTTATTGACCACCAGGCAATTTTTGAATGCGATTCCGGCATAACGTTTCCTTGAAATATAGAGAGCGCTCAGAAAATACCATCGGCAAATTGCGGGAAAATTTTAGTTTTAACCTTTAATTTAACCTATTGTTTTTCATTAAGTTGTGAAATAACCGCCGCATAATTCCTGAATTTCGGGTATGATTCGGGGCTTTGATTAATAGACAGATGGAGAGACTATGGAGCTATCGTCACTTACCGCGATTTCCCCCATTGATGGCCGTTATGGCAATAAAACCAGAGAATTACGGCATTTGTTCAGCGAATATGGTTTGATTCGTTTCCGTTTGGTGGTGGAGGTGAAGTGGTTGTTGATGCTGTCCGGGAACCCTGACATTAAAGAAGTCCCGAATTTTAGCGCCAAAGCCCGCGAGGCCTTGTTGGGCATGTTGGATAATTTTTGCGAAGAAGACGCCCGCCGCATCAAAGAAATCGAGCGTTTCACCAACCATGATGTAAAAGCCGTGGAATACTTCCTCAAAGAAAAAGTCTCCCACAATAAAGAACTCAACAAGGTCAACGAATTTATTCATTTTGCGTGTACCTCGGAAGACATCAACAACCTCGCCTATGGCTTAATTTTGTCGGAAGGCCGCAACGAGGTGATTATCCCTCTGATGAACGAAGTCACCGAAGCCATTCGCCGCTTGGCCCACCAATACGCCGAACAACCCATGTTATCGCGTACCCATGGGCAACCCGCCACACCGACCACGTTGGGCAAGGAAATGGCCAATTTCGTCTACCGCATACAACGCCAATCTCAACAACTGGAAGAAGTCCCCATCCTGGGAAAAATCAACGGCGCAGTCGGCAACTATAATGCGCATATCTCCGCTTATCCCGAGATCGACTGGCCCAGTCTCGCCTGTGAATTCGTCAGTGATTTAGGATTGGTGTGGAATCCCTACACTATTCAAATCGAACCCCATGACTACATTGCCGAGTTGTTCGATACCATCGCGCGATTTAATTCCATATTGACGGATTTTTGCCGGGATGTGTGGAGCTATATTGCCATCGGCTATTTCAAACAAAAAGCCGTCGCCGGCGAAGTGGGCTCTTCCACCATGCCCCATAAGGTGAATCCCATCGATTTTGAAAACGCCGAAGGCAATCTGGGCCTGGCTAATGCGATGCTCAACCATTTGAGCGCGAAATTACCGGTATCACGTTGGCAGCGGGATTTAACCGACTCCACCGTGTTGCGCAATTTGGGAGTAGGCATCGCCCATTCAATCATCGCCTATCATTCCGCCCTCAAAGGCATCAGTAAACTGGAAGTGGACACCGCTCAGTTACAAAAAGATCTGGATGCCAATTGGGAAGTACTGGCCGAGCCCATCCAAACCGTCATGCGCCGCTACGGCATCGATAAACCCTATGAAAAACTCAAGGAACTGACCCGCGGCCAACGAGTCACACCGCAAATAATGAAAGAATTCATTGAGACCCTGGCGATTCCCGGAGAAGCCAAAGAGCAATTGTTGCAGCTGACACCTGACACGTATACGGGTAATGCCGCAGAACAAGCACGAAATATTTAGCCCGCGTTTCTCACCAGGATGACGAGCCCTCGCCCCCTGGTGAGAAATGCGGGCTACCCCGACATACAAAAAGACAAAATATGGACACTATGGGTCAGGTTTCATTAAAAAGTGACAATTATTTACCGCCACGCTGACCTTATCCGCACTCTTAAGCCTAGCCCCCTTACTGGCACATGCCGTGCAAAATCCTAATCGTGGCCAAAATGTGCTTGTTTTGGACCACCTCCCCTCCTTGATTTGACGGGGTAAGATTAACTTGCCCCGTTACTTTTTTCTTTTATTTGAATAAGTTAAATAATTTTAGTGACATCAATTCTGGTTGCCTAATGCAGATTAATCCAATGACATTGGGAACTATGGCACATGATGTGCTTCTAATAAAACAGTGGCCAAACCTATCACCCCCCCCGATATTTGGTCACACCTCCCCTTCGAAGGGGTGCGTCAGCACCCCTCTTTTTTTGCCCCGATTTTTTCCGTTATTGCGAGCCGTAAACCCAGAGTAATCAATTTGTGATTGCCTTCACAGACATTACCGCTCACATCAACCATACTTATTCACACTGGATTACGGCATATATCTTCCGACTGTCTCTCCCCCAGGCTATCCAACCGCTGTAATTCATTTAAAGCTGCACCGCCCTCCCCCCAACTGGTGCAGCTTTTTTTTATGCTATATTCTTAACACACTGTTTATAGCAACCGTTTACTCAATCCAAGCTTTATCATGACTAGCACCCCACTTGGCAACCTCAGCGCTGATGAATTTCTCCGCGACTATTGGCAGAAACAACCGTTGTTAATTCGCAATGCTATTGCCAACTTCCAATGCCCCTTGTCTCCCGATGAACTGGCTGGCTTGGCGTGCGAAGAAGACGTCGAGTCGAGAATCGTGTTGGAGAAAGACGGCAGCAAGCCGTGGGAATGCCGCTATGGACCGTTCGATGAAAGTGTATTTACAACATTGCCAGCGTCGCACTGGACACTACTTATCCAGGAATGCAACAAACACGATGTTGACATTGCGCTATTGCTGGATAGCTTTGCGTTTATACCCAATTGGCGAGTCGATGACGTTATGCTGAGCTATGCGCCCATACATGGTTCGGTGGGTCCGCACATGGATCAATATGATGTGTTTCTGCTGCAAGGTTTAGGGCGGCGGCGCTGGCAAATTCACACTCAAACGGTAGATGAAAGCGATTTTGTACCCGATTTGGATTTGCGTATCTTGAAACACTTTGTCGCTGAAGAAGAATGGATATTAAATCCTGGTGACATGTTATATCTACCTCCAGGCGTAGCGCATCACGGCGTGGCCTTAGAAGACTGTATCACGCTTTCCATAGGTTTTCGCGCCCCCAGTTACGCCGAATTAATATCCAGTTTCGTCGAATATCAATTGTCACACTTGGACAGCGATTTATTTGCCCCCAGATATCGGGACCCGGATTTACAATTACAACAACACCCCGGGGAAATACCGCCGGCTATTTTGTCTAAGATCCACAAGCTGATCAAAAACGAACTCGATCAAACCAAAACTATCGAACACTGGTTTGCCCGTTTTGTAACCGAACCCAAACATGCACCGCTGGACCCGCTGTATCCGGAAGTCACCCCGGAAAAATTCCTTCAGGATTTTCAGCGCAAGAGCGTGCTCTATCGCAGCGAATACAGCCGGTTTTCATTTATACGCCTTAACGAAGATGAGGTGTGTATGTATATAGATGGCGAAGAAATCACACTAATGGAACCACTGCAGGAGTTAGCGCCTCTTATCTGTGACCAGCGCCAGTATGCTTATGCAACGCTGCAGGAACACTTAAAAAATCCCGCCATTACAGAATTTCTCACACGCTTGACGAACGCGGGAAAGCTCTGGTTTTTGGAGGAATAAGGTTTTTAGAAGAGTAAGGTTTTTGGAGGGGGAAGGTTTGTTGATCGTTAAGCAAGGCGCATGAATAAGGCCAACTTTTATACTCAGGAGGTTTCCTGGGCCGAGGCGAAAGCGACTCTTTCAAGCATTCGGCAACAAGTGTTTGTCAAAGAACAAAACGTACCACTGGATATGGAACTGGACGAACATGACGTTAATAGCAACCACCTGCTGGCCATCGATGACCATGGCACCCCGGTGGGCACAGCCCGATTGTTACCCGATGGCCATATCGGTCGCATGGCGGTATTGGCCGAATTCCGTGGCAATGGTATAGGATCGCAATTATTAACTGACATCATCGAATTGGCAAAAGCGAAAGGAATCCGCACCGTAACGCTTCATGCCCAAACACAAGCCGTGGAATTTTATAAAAAACATCACTTCCACATTGTAAGTGAAGAGTTTATGGAAGCGGGAATTCCGCATGTTGAAATGCAACGACAACTGTAACTGCGTTGTTTGCCATTTCAAGCTCTCGGTGGTAACTTGAGTGCACGAAAATCACCTGTTTAACTTCGTAAGGTTTACAGTATGACAGACTTTAATGAATACACGTTGGGCGAATCAAAACAAAAAATACAAATCGAAACCATCGAAGAGAACCGTCTGGCGGCTATCGCATTAGCCAAACAGGCCAGCCGCTCCTTGCATATCTTTTCCCATGATTTGGACCCAATGATTTACGATAACAATGAATTCGTCGATGCCGTAAAAGAGTTAGCCATCGGCCATAGCCAGGCGGAACTGCAAATCATCATCCAGGACTCGCGAAAAATCGTCGAAAACGGCCATCGTATCATCGAACTGGCGAGACGCATAAGCAGCCGAATACATATTCGCAAGACACCACTGGAAATGAAAAGTTATAGCCACGCGTTCTTAATAGTGGATAAAACCGGGGTTTTATACCGCACCATCGGCGATCGTTTCGAGGGCTATGTGAATTTCGACGATCGTTTTGAAAGTAAAAAATTATTGGATTTTTTCGCATCCACCTGGGAACACAGCGCCCCCGACCCGGAGCTTCGCCGCCTCCATATTTAGCACCTTTAATAAGGCGCCGTTTTTATTTAATTATATAAGTTGTTCACGCATGAGAATTTTTATTGTTTTGATTGTTATTATCGCCGCTCACACCGGCGCATACGCCATGGGAAATCACCCGGAATCCACCCTGTGCCCTGAGGATAAACCCTATTTTGTCTTTTGCTCCCACAGCTTGCACAGTCTTGAGGGATGGTACGGCGGCTGTTACTCAACCCGCGAAGAAGCCGAAAAAGCGGCTATCGAACACGCCAACAAAGAACATAACGGCAACACCCGCTGGACTGGTGTACAACAAAACCGGAAC
>JASFLF010000106.1:0-8383 GCA_050118235.1 Gammaproteobacteria bacterium
GGGCGCAAAAAAACTGGCGCACGGCTATGGATGAAGCCCTGGAAGAATTAAAAGCCAAAGACTATCCATGGCCACATTTGACGCAAGCCTCATCGTAATTATTTCCTATTCTATGCTGCCGCAACACTGTACTCTTGCTGTATCCTGTCTCTAGCCCGCATTTCTCACCAGGCGGCGGTAAATTTCCATGGGAGATTGCTATGGCAGAGCAAAGGTTAAAGTACAAAGAAACGGAGTGTTATTCGATCATGCCTATCGCGGTTCAGGCTTGTCTTCGTTTCCGTAGGCTTGCTCTTCACTCAAACCGTAGCTACGGCTACGCTTTTCGCTCCAGAGCGGCACCTACGAACACGAATCCTGCGCCTGCTCCCGCGATCCTGATGAGAAATGCGGGCTAGCAACAATGGACAACCTCGCATTTGATAGCACTAGCCCGCTTAAGCAAATTTTAAGAATCCTATAAGAATTCATAAACATTAGACGACTATGCTTTGAACCAGAGGTAAAGGCCGCACCCAAGCAAGAACATCCAATAAGGAGATTAGTATGGACGACACTGTTGGCGACACCGATTCCAAATTTCTGACATTATCCCAACGCATCGCTCGTATTCTGGTGAGCATAATGTTGTTAACCGTTGTCACCACCGAAGTTTCGCTGCCAGCGCTTTGGCTAGTGGTATTGTCAATTATCGCCGTGTATACCGTAGTGACAGGACTATTGGGTTGGGATCCACTGTTAAAACGATTAAAACTGTCGAACCCGCAACTTTCCGATCAAAAGCTTACATGCGCTGCTCAACTGGAGTGTATCACCATAGGTGCAATCTTTGTCGGAGTGGGTATTTTGTACCGCGGCTCGGATACGGTACTGCTCAGAATTTTGCCATTTCTTGGTATATATCCCATTTTCATATGCGCAATCAAATACGATCTTTTAGCCTATTTATTGCAATCCTATCGTCGAAGCTTTGCGAGTAGGGATACGGACTAGAAGCCTTGTCGATTTTAAACAAATTTTGTAACGCGTAGGTTGGCCGATAACGGGTAGTTGAGTGCTTGTCGCGATGACGGCATACACCTGAAGCAGTGTATGCCGTGGTGCTCGTTCAAGCTCGCAACAATGCCTTGGCCAGACGTTCTGAAAGCTGGTCTGCCGTGAACTGCGGCTCGTTCGGTGGATAAAGAGAATCCTCATCGAACTCAAAACCATTATCTCTTGCCAGAGCAAACATCTCTTTAAGTTTGTCGCAGGCTTTCAATTGTTCACCCAAGGCCGCATCGGACTTGGCTTTAGCCGAGAATGCAGCAATTTGATTTATCGACATAGTAAATAATCTCCCCTCAATGGTTTATAACAAAATGAGCTGGCCGGCAGCCTGAGGCTGTGGTCTGAGACTCGGAACCCAATCAGCAATAATCAGGCCATTCGTAAGGTTTTTGGATGGCTTGAAAAATTTGTTAAAAAATAAAGGGATAGTATGTACTTTCGTAGCGCTCTTATGCGTCAGATCGAACAATGTCGTAAAGCTTACATAGATTTCGCACCATTCTATAACCATAACGCACAGACGCTTACTCCCCGAATTTGTTAGCACCAAATTTTTTTGCGGCGAAGTCCAGCAATGATGGTTCTATCTCTTCCCAGGCATAGTCGGACACAGCAGTAATACCGCGAGCCGCCAGCTTTTCGGTCGGTCCATCACCTACCTTGGCAACAAACACGGCACTACAATCCTGGATGGTATCAAGGATCTCCGCCATGGCGGTCTTGTCTGAACTGCCGCCTAGACAGTAATGACGCACCTGGCGTTGCTCCACAAAACGGCAAGCATCCGAACTCAGCTCATAAATATGGAAAGCCTTGACATGACCGAAATGTTCGCTCACCGCCGCACCTTCCTTGGTGGCTACCGCAACCCGTATCGCTGTATCCGACATGGTGTTTACTCTTCCCAGCCCTCGTCTTCCATCTCGTCAAAGCGATCATCGCCTTTTCCTGTCTTTTGCCGAATGACCCGCTCCAGCATGGGTGACAGAGTACCGTTAAGCTCTCCTTGTAACTCCTCGATGATCTCTTCGATATCCGGCCCGCCCTTAACAACAATGGGATGTGCGCCCAACATAATCAATTGCTTGGTAGCCGATCCGCCCACCGAACCAACATACACGAGATCGCAGCCATGTAACCAGGCCAGCTTGGGCTTCAATTTGTCCTCGTTACCGTCTTTCTTTTCCTTGGGAAATGACTTCGTAGCCATCAATGTTGCCCCGCCGTAATTTACGCCATAAACGTGAAAACCTTGCGCGGAACCGAAGTGCTGGTTGACGCATTCCCCGTCAGAGCTGGCAAAGGCAACCATGAGCAAGTTTTCATCCGCCGCAACATCAGCCACACTATTCACTTCAGCAAGTTCGCTCATCTCATTCTCCCCTGCACTATTATTGCCGTTGACATATTACTATTGACACAACCGCATGATACCGGTTTCGCCGTACTACTTCCTACCATGCTCTTTGCACAAAGCACCGTACTGCCATTCAGCAGGAATCGTTCCACCTTCACGCAGCGCTTATATATAAAGGATACAACATTGCGAAAAACCACTATGGCACAGGGTTTGCGAAGGAGTAGTAAAATTATTCACCGATAAGGAAAACCGCGGCTTTCAGCTGGATTCAGGTGCGGATTACGACAGTGCGATGCCACCATTGTCAGCTTTGCAACAAAAATCCGATTGCCGAAGCGGCCCATCCCAACGGGGAGATAAATAGACGTCATTAACGCTGGAGACTCTTATGGCTAAAATAGGTTTATTTTATGATACGGACACCGGCAATACCCGCAAGGTCGCTAAAATGATTCGCAAATATTTCGATGAAGACGACATTGAAATGAAAAGTATCACCAAGCTAGAACTCGCCGATTTCGAAAAATACACGGCATTCATACTTGGCACCCCCACCCTGGGCGAGGGCGAACTACCGGAAAACTGGGACGCTTTCCTGCCATCGCTGGACGAGATGGATTTTAGCGGCAAGACCATTGCGTTGTTTGGACTCGGTGATCAGGAGGAATACGCCCACGAGTTTGTTAACGGACTGGGCATCTTGTATGAAAAGTTCGAATCACTGGGTGCCAGCTTTGTGGGTTTTTGGCCTCTCGACGGCTACAAATATGATTACTCTGATGCCGAGCTGGACGATCAGTTCGTCGGCCTGGTGCTCGACCAGGACAACCAATCCGACCTAACAGCAGAACGGTTGGAGACCTGGGTCGCGCAAGTCAAGCCCGCACTATTGGACGCCGCTTCTAACGCCAAAGCCGCGTAAACCACCGATTAACTTATGCCGCAAGATAACAGTATGGGAGACACATTGATGAAACTTACCGATATTAATTTTGAAGATGAAGCGTTCAAAGCGTGTGTATTGGCAACCGGTGCGGAAAATGCCGAAGACATCACCGTACTCAACTGCCGCAAACAAAAAATAAAAAGTGCCGCCGGCATCGAATACCTCACCAACCTCAAGGTGTTGGATCTCACCCGCAACGAACTCAGCGAACTGAACCTGTCGAAAAACACGCTGCTCGAAGAAGCGTTTCTTGGCAACAACGAACTCAGCGCTCTGGATATCAGCGGCTGTACTGCCCTCACCCACCTGGAAGTCTTCATCAACCAACTGGACGAACTCGATGTAAGCAAAAACCCTTTATTAGAAGCGATCTACGCCAACAAAAACGATCTGGAAGCCATCGACCTCAGCCAAAACAAGGAGCTGGTGGATCTAAGACTCAGCGGCAACGAGCTGTCGGACATCGACCTTTCCATCAACGACAAATTGGAAAAAGTAGAACTGGAAAAAAACCCTCTCAGTGAGACCGCAAAATCCATCATACAGAAGCTGGAAGGCGCTCAAGTGCAACTGTAATTTAAGGTTTCACTGCTATCGAATCTTTGATCTACGTGTGTAACGCTAAAACTAAACTGGAGTTAAGCTATGGAATACATAGAAGTCGCAATGTCCGAACTCAAACCGGGAACCGTCGTACCTGTGCAAGTGCTGTATAACACGCGCGACATTACAGCGCTCGTCTTAAAACACAACGAAGAAGTAGCTGTTTATCTTGACTTGTGTCCGCACAACAAAATCGTACTCAGCCAAACGGGCAACTATTTGAACGTAGACGGGTCCCGCCTAATGTGTGAAGCCCATGGCGCCACCTTTAACTTGCAGGATGGAAGTTGCGATAATGGCCCTTGCCAAGGCGACACACTAGCAAAAATCCCCTTTGAAACGGTAAACGAGGCGGTACGCATCCGCAAACAATTGGCGCCACAATAAAGTAGCCTAAGATAGTGAAAAAGATCGGAATATTTTACGGCACTGAAGCCGGCACCACTCATGCCATTGCCGAAGTATTATATCGACTCTTAGGCGACGATATTGCCGACAAGCCTGTCAACGTCAGCCGTGCACGGCCGGGAGAATTAATGCGATACGATGCGATTATCGCCGGCACACCCAGTTATGGAATCGGAGAATTACCCGGACGTAGCACGGGAAGTCATGAGGGCAACTGGGAAGAATTCCTATTCCGCTTAGATGAGCCGGATTTAAAGGGAAAACGTGTAGCGTTGTTCGGGCTCGGCAATCAAGTAAAATACCATGACCGTTTCGCCAGTTCACTTATTCACGTATACCGGTTTTTTCGTGGTTATGGCGCTGAAATCATCGGCCCCTGGAGTACGGAAGGTTACCATTTCAATCACTCTCATGCCGTTTTGGAAAATATGTTTGTCGGACTGGTAATCGACCACAATAATCAACCCACACTAACCAAAGAGCGCATAGTCACCTGGCTGGAACAAATTAAACCTAAGCTATTAGAAAAACTCCAATAACAACAATTATCAATCCATTACAATACTGGACACAGTATCGCTTTTTGTTTGTATCAGTGTTAAGTAGTCGCGAAAATCTTCCCAGGCGGACGACAAGACAATGTAAGCATATTCCGCGTCTTTCTTCTTGATCTCAGCTATTTCATTCAACTGACGGTTCTGTAACTTCACTACACCATCGATACTCATGCCGAGTAAATTATCGTTGGTTATCCATTTATCGTAAAACGCATCCAGGCGTTCAAAATTGCGTTTCAGCATTGGAAAACCGCTTTTCGCTTCCTTGGTCTGTTGCAATTGAATATATGCATCATAGACATTGTCGCAATATCGCCGCGGCTTACTGACATCCATCAGATAGCTCCCTTTAAAAGCTTCATGCTTTGCATCGAATAACTGTGTAAACGCCTCCTCGCTGTCTAACTCATAAAATGGCGAAAACGAATCCGCCACTACAGCATATGATTTGTTGATTTCCGCAACAATGCCGTTAAAACACCGGATAAAATCAGCGTTATTTACCAAATTCGTAAGAGCGCGAGTAATCGACAACAACTCAGTTGAAGTAACCGCAATAGCGGCAAGTTCCTCATTGATCTTAAATACAAAACCCATTTGCTAGCCCATACATACAACGCTATAAAATTCCATCATCAATGTGTTTTAGTCCGTTGCTATTAGTCCCTTGCTATTAGTCCATTGCTATGAGGTCAAATCCATGACTTCCGCTATACAAACATTATCCTTAACGCAATGCAAATGATTATCCATCACCATTTGTGAAGTGTATAAAGCACTCTTAACTAAAATATCGCCGTTTGATCCTTTAATTACGAAAAATTGCTCGCCGTTCCTGGTTTTCCCGGCTGCTAATTGCTGCGACATCAAACTGTTGAGTTTAACCTCCTTAATGGCCTCTTCGGCCATGGCCTTATCCGGATAGTCGCCACTGATAAGAACTACTTCGCCGTCACTATTTAGAAAGTTAAAATAGATCTCGCCATGTTCGTTTTGTTTAAGCACAAAATTACTGGACATATTATTCGTCACGAACTGTCTCCTTTACATTGCTGATATAGAAAGCTAAAACACCAGTGTTCATTTCTAAGCAGCAAAGGCTGTGCCAATAAAAATATGTGGCCATTCACGCTTACTCTAGAATAAAAATCCCTTTTTTCCAGTTGTTAGCTATTTTTGTTCTCCAAAAATCATTTCGCAAGATGTATTAAACAAGACCAAGTTCAACAGCACAAAAGCTTTTGTCGCACATGTGACAAAGAAAATAAATAAAAGCGAACTGCCAAATCGACACCATAAGAATAAAAAGCCGCGGATCGATCATTAACAGCCGTAATATCAGTGATTTTCGGGACGCTAAACACAAAAGTATTTTTGTTCAATATACACCTTTTAATTGGCCCGTTGTCTGCAATGTTTAAATCTAGAGCAGTCAGTTAAACAATGGGAGTGAAATAAAGCATGGTAGATATTACTTTCAACGGCATGACCATGGAATTTAGTGTGATCGAAAATATGATGGACGCTGATACCAAAGCTGAAGTTCAAAGTAAACATCCAGATTGTTCCGAACAGGAACTGTTAGATGACTATCTCGTACTACACAAAGAAAAATTTGGCAATGACTTTTTACAGGGTTAAATCAAAATATTTGCGCAACCACAGAAGAGTAACTGGAGCATGTAATGAACGCAGACAAACCGACCTGGGACGGTGAGGCCCTAAAAAAAATAGAACAAGCACCGTTTTTCATTCGCAAAATTGCTAAAAATAAAGTGGAAAAAGCGGCGCTAGCCCAAGGTGAAACAAGAATTACAGTAGATTTTGTAGAGCAAGTGCGTCAGAAGGAATCAAATAGCTAGCTCGCTTCTCTATGGGTGTTTTCAACAACTGCTCACTGAACGTTTAGGTGCAGTGCTGAGTTTTCTTGCCACTCACCGTGACAGGATACATACAACAGATGCTTTGTATAGAGCAAATGCACCACTTTTTTTCGTCCGACTAAACACCGAGATCTCTTATCTATATACAATGATCACAATATAACCACTTTCAAAAAATCTCACAACGCCCATTCAATACTACCTACCATGTTTTTTTCCTTTTTGCGTACCCAACCCTAAGTATCTTGCTTATATCTACTGATAAGCAATACTAATATTTGGATTAATTTTCTAAACATGTCATTTATGGATCTAAAATTAGATCCTTTTATAAATTTATCGGCAGTTGATAAAAGCGTTAAACAAAATCTCAGCAGCAGGCTGTTATAAATATTTTAAATTTATTTGGGAACCATAAATAGAACCTACCCTCTAATCTCCACACGCAGGGAGGCGACAGGCCTTGATTCCCCCGCTTTTATTAGTCGCCGTAGCGGCTAGCTCTTCAATCCCCTTATGCCGGTTCCGCAGCACGACATAAGTTTTCTTAAATGTTTGATAAGTTTTTTCGCAGCAAATGCCATGACTTTGTCATATTTAACGCTTATTTTACGCCTACGCTGGTTTGTCAATGCTGTTTCCTTGAAAGCATACCCCCAGTGCTTCTCGAAGTACCACCCATCTTGCGATATGACTCACGCAAAGGACGTTTCTGTTAGTTGTATTAATCTAGTTGTTTTAATCGAGTTGTTTGTATCGCCATTTCTATTCTAATCGTTTTTCAACTTTTTCAGCCATAAGAGCGAGGTAAACCAATGAATACTCAATTGTCCGAAGTATACGAATTCAATCCTATAACCGTCACTTTGCCAAACCAGGAAGCACTGCGCCGTCTCGCCATGAACGACAGCGGTTTTGTTTTTGATCCGGTGAACGGCGATAGTTTTACCGTTAATTCCTGTGGTCTGACGGTGTTACGCTTGTTAAAAGACGGCCAAAGCCTGAGCGATGTTCTGGACTGCATAACCAAAGAATATATAGTCGATACACGCAAGGCGGAGAGAGACATTTTGGATTTCATCATCCAACTGCGGAAGTACTATAAATGACAAACACCATGCAAAAACCGCTGACTATTGCCGTTACCGGCATGAATGCGGATCACGGCAACCCCGCTCCGGGGCTTGCCGTGGCACGCTGTTTACGTGAAGCTTTTCAGCAAAACATACGGATCATCGGTCTGGGATATGACGCCTTGGACCCGGGGCTTTACCTGTCGCATTATTGTGATGCCGGATATTTGTTGCCTTATCCTTCCAGCGGTGAAGATACCCTCTTCAGCCGCTTACGAAGCATTCATGACCTGGAAAACATCGGGGCGATCATTCCCTGCCTTGATGCCGAACTGGCCTCCATGATTCGGTTGGTACCCAGACTGGCGGAACTGGGTATTAGCTCTTATCTTCCCACCGCCGAACAACTGAAAGTGCGCAACAAGGATCGGTTATCCGCTTTGGCGGATATGGCCGGTGTCAACTATCCGCAGAGTGCTTCTATAACCAGTGCCGCCTTTTTT
>JASFLF010000107.1:0-8382 GCA_050118235.1 Gammaproteobacteria bacterium
TTGGTCAACTGGACAATGCTTATCTGCTTCCCCAAACGGCGGTGGAGCGCGACAATCAAGGCGCTTATGTGTTGGTGGTGGACGCCGACGGCAAAGTGGAGCAGCGTCGGGTAAACACTCACGGACTGACCCGGGAAAACTGGATTGCTACCGGTTCTCTTAGCGACGGTGATCAGGTCATTGTCGAAGGTCTGCAAAAAGTCAGGCCAGGCGGCGCGGCGAAAGCGGTACTTAAAACCGCAAACAACCCTAATGAAACAGATAAAAAGCAAGATCAGGCCGCCGCTGACCGCTAAGGAGCCGTAAATGCCACAGTTTTTCATTGATCGTCCTATATTCGCCTGGGTTATTGCCATCTTGATCACGTTGGCGGGCAGTATTGCCATATTTAACCTGCCGGTGTCCTCCTATCCCGCCATCGCACCGCCGCAAGTCAGTGTCAAAGCCACATATCCGGGCGCCAGTGCCGCCGTGGTGGAAAAAACCGTGACTTCCGTGATCGAACAAAATCTCACCGGTGTCGATAATCTGCTTTATTTTGATTCCACCTCGCGGGACAACGGCAGCATGCAGATAACTTTAACGTTTATCAGCGGCACCGATCCGGATGTCGCCGCGGTACAAGTGCAAAACCGGGTCAGCATCGCCGAACCGCGTTTGCCGCAGGAAGTGGTACAAAACGGTGTGACTGTGGCGAAATCCAATAATGATTTCCTGATGGTGGTGGCGTTGCAGTCCAAGGATCGCAGTATGGATACCTACGCGCTGAACAATTTGATCGCCGCTCAGGTGCTTGATCCCATTCAACGTTTGCCCGGCGTGGGCGGCGTGAATCAATTCGGGTCGGCTTATGCCATGCGCATTTGGTTGAATCCGGACAAACTGCGCGGCTACGGGCTGGGTGCGGCGCAGGTTTTAGACGCGGTGCGTGCGCAAAACGTTCAGTTTCCTGCGGGTTCCATTGGTGCTGCGCCGGGACCCGAGGGTCAGAGCCTTACCGCGACCGTGAGCGCAGGCGGACGGTTTACCAGCACCGAGGAATTCGGCGATATCATTTTGCGCGCCAATGAAGACGGCAGTAATGTGCGTTTGAAAGATGTTGCCCGAATCGGCTTGGGTGCCGAAAGCTACGGCCACGAAGCCCGTTTTAACGGCGATCCCATTGCCGGCTTTGCGATATTGCTTGCGCCAGGCGCGAACGCGCTGGCGGTGTCCGATGCGGTACGAACTAAAATGGACAGTCTTGCCGAGTATTTTCCGCCGGGTGTGCAGTGGATGGTGCCTTATGACAGCACCAAGTTCGTGCGGACGTCAATCGAAGAAGTGGTGATTACTTTAGTAGCAGCGGTAGTACTGGTATTTCTGGTCATCTTGTTGTTTCTGCAGAATCTGCGCGCCACGATTATTCCGACCTTGGTGGTGCCGGTAGCGCTGACCAGTGCTTTTGCCGGCATGTATTTGGCGGGCTTTTCCATTAATGTGTTGAGCTTGTTCGGCTTGGTGTTGGCCATTGGATTGGTGGTGGATGACGCTATAGTGGTGGTGGAAAACGTCGAGCGCATAATGACCGAAGAAGGCTTGCCACCTAAAGAAGCGGCCCGCAAGGCCATGGGCCAGATTACCGGAGCCATTGTGGCTATTACCACGGTGTTGGCCGCGGTGTTTATACCCATCGCGATGGTGGGCGGCAGTGTGGGCGCTATCTATCGCCAGTTTTCACTGACCATCGCCATATCCATGGGAATCTCCGCTTTGATGGCGCTCAGCTTTACCCCGGCGTTATGTGCGCAACTATTAAAGCCGGAGCACGGTAAACCCAATCTTTTTATATACGAGTTTAATCGGTTTTATAATTGGTTGAGAAACGCCTACGTTAATCGCATCACCAAATCCATTCGCCACACGCCTCGCTGGATGGCGGCTTTTACCGTATTCGCCGTGCTGGCCGGTTTTCTCTACGTACAACTGCCCACCAGTTTCTTGCCGGAAGAAGATCAAGGGTACGCGTTGATGATTATTCAGTTGCCGGCTCAGTCCAATATAGTACGTACTACCGAAGTGCTTAAACAAGTGGAGGATATCGTGCGGCAAAATCCCGCCGTGGACGGTGTGCTGGATGTGGCGGGTTTCAGTTTCGTCGGTCAAGGCGAGAATGTCGGTCTCGGTTTTATTCGCCTTAAAGACTGGAGTGAACGCACCAAACCCAGTGAGCAAATCGGCGCGGTTATCGGCTGGGCCAACGGCGCCTTGTCCGGCATAAAAGGCGCGCGAATATTCGTGATAAATCTGCCGACCATACGCGGATTGGGACGGTTCGGCGGTTTTGATTTCCGCCTCGAAGACCGCGCCGGTCTGGGGCATGATCAATTAATGCAAGCCCGCAATATCTTATTGGGTGCGGCGGCAAAAGATCCCCGCTTGGCGGGGGTTCGCCCCAATCAATTGGAAGATGCGCCGCAAGTTAAATTGCATGTGGACCGAACCGAAGTCGAAGCCATGGGGTTGTCGTTAACCGATATTTACAGCGCCATTCAACTGATGTTATCACCGGTCTACGCCAATGACTTTAATTATCAGGGCCGCGTATTGAAAGTACTGTTGCAAGCCGATGCCCCTTATCGCAGCCGCCCCGAGGATTTAAGCCATTATTACATACCCAATGAAAACGATAACAACCTCGATGACATGGTGCCGCTGAGTAGTGTTGTTTCCAGCTCCTGGGCTTTGGCGTCGCCGGCGTTGGACCACTACAACGGCTATGGTGCGATTCAAATCGCGGGCGGGGCCGCACCGGGATACAGTTCCGGACAGTCAATGGAGGCGATGGAGGAAATCGTTAAAGACCAGCTGCCGCAAGGCATCGGTTATGAATGGTCGGGGAAGTCGTTGCAAGAAATTATTTCCGGGCAACAAGCGCCTATCCTGTTTGCCTTGTCTTTGCTGGTGGTATTCCTGGCCCTCGCCGCCCTGTATGAAAGCTGGTCTATACCGGTGGCGGTTTTGTTCATCGTGCCGCTGGGCGTGCTTGGCGCCCTCACTTTTACCTGGTTGAGGGGCTTGGAAAACGACATCTATTTTAAAGTAGGTATCATTGCGGTGATTGGCTTATCCGCCAAGAACGCCATACTTATTATTCAATTTGCAAATGCCATGCGCCAGGAAGGGGTTGGTTTGTTAGCTGCCACCATAGAAGCCTGCCGCATACGCTTTCGACCGATATTGATGACCTCAATTGCATTCATCCTGGGCGTGCTGCCGCTGGCCATATCCACCGGCGCCGGTGCCAATAGTCGTCACGCGATTGGCACCGGTGTTATGGGGGGTATGGTCGGCGCCACCGTTCTCGGTGTGCTGTTCGTGCCGATCTTCTTTGTGGTTATGCGCCGCTTGCTGGGCGACAAGACGGACGGTACTGAAAACACGGCTGATACGTCACCGGAACAAAGTACCCGCGGCGAGTAACATTGTAAAATAATAACCTCGGTCAGTTGTCTGGCCTGCATCCATGCAGTTGCCTCCCAGTCGTGGGACCACATCGTTGTACATCAGGCTGAGATTTGGTTCTCGTTCCCACGATGTTCAGTGGGAATGCATACTGGACTGGAATTTAAGCCCGAAACTATATCTCTGTTGAAGTGCCACATACATTCCTTCGCAGAGCGTGGGAATGAGTTATTCAACTCCGCAACTAGTGTAGTGTTTCATATAAACCGCACATTTAGACGAGATAGACTTGAGGTGGGTCTTACAGATTCTATCTGGCCCTACGGGAAGCCACTCAAAGCACGATTGCCGCGTCGCCTAAAGCGCCTACTGTTGGTGCAGACCTTGGAAAGGTAGCCGACATTCCCTGCGCTCTGCGCCTCGCACTCGCGCTTTGAGCGGCTTTCTAAATGCACGTTTTATATGAAACACTACACTAGTGTATGACGATGTGGTCAGGGGAGGGGGCGTAATGCTTAATCTGAAGGAAAAGGACAAGCAACAACATATGTTGGCCGGTATCCTACTGGCGGGGGTTTTATATCCGTTTCTTGGTCATTTTGCAGTGGTGGCAGCGATAGCGGTTGGATTGTTCAAAGAGTACGTTGTTGATGAAATATGGTCATTAGGTGAACCGGATATTTGGGATGCCGTCGCGACCGCGTTGGGAGCATTGTTAGTCGGCGGCATTGTTGGGCTTGCAGAGCTGGCACAAATGAAAATTTTGCTATAGCTAGGTGAGGCAAGCGCCAATGAAATCCGGGCTGATCAAGAAAGTGTGTCTGTCGTGATAAGTTACGGCACAGGCATTCGATAGGGCTGGTAGGGTAGGAATATTTCAAATATTGGAACTATATATCGACTCCGATTAGCGTTTGGAACAGGGAACGTTCACTTTTATCTGTTGGGCCAATACGGGGGAGGAAACAAGCGGTTGGTAACGCATGCGATGGCGATACAATGCCGAGATTGCTGTTTGTCTGGATTCTGATTTTTCCGTTAGTTGCGTTGGCCGATACCGGCAGCAAATTGGAGCATTTTGAGAAGGACGCGACTTCGCCGCGACCCAGCGACGAGTCTGACGATCCACCACCGCAGCAGGACCAACACCAATCGGGGTCAAATTTCTCGACCGAGAATTCCGACGAGACGCAGACGCAAAGCAACTTTGGTGATGATCTGGCGCTCGCACTGATTCAGGCGATACCGCTTGCGATGGTCGCTGGCGGCAGGTACAGCTGGGAGCGTGTGTCTGTATCGGCAGCCGACGATGGAGCAAACGGACGCGATCGCAAGAAAATCACGCCTAAGGCGCCTGGTGAGGGGGTTGTGCCGTATATACGGCTCGATGCATCTTACAACCACGTTGACGATCGCATTCATGCCTCGGACTACCGTGCGGAAGTGGGATATGGTCCCTTCGGTTTCGAGTATCGTCAGGTTCTCTATGGCGAAACGAATCCGGAGGCGACCCTCGAATTGGAGCAGTATCACGCCCTCTATCGTATGTCATTTGGCGACCGAGTCGAGATCGATCTGGGGTATGGGCGGCTCGACCTCATCGGCATGGCGCGTCATTCCGGAAGCAGTTGGACACTGCCAATACTGATCCATCCGTCACCGCATTTCGGCATCGAATACAGACCTTCATGGGCCAAAATCAATGGCAACTCCATCAGTAACCAGGAATTGGCGATCAGTGTCGGCGCGCAATTCTGGGCATTTCGTGGCGGATATCATTGGCTTGAGAGCCATGAAGAGCGTCTAAGCGGTCCTTTTATCGGGTTGTCGCTGAGGTTTTGAAACGTCACATTTAATATCAAAGAAGGTAGGGCCGGTGCTTCTCGACATTACGGCGAACGTGCTCTACAGCGGCATAGCACAAATAAATGCGCTTGCAACTCATAACAGTGACTAATATGTTGCCGGGGCTCGATTCGATCCGTTGCTGTAGTCGAGAATCCGAAAGACTCTGTTGATCTGTATTTGAAGCAATGTTCAGTCAGCTGCGTTAAGGAATAAAACAATCAAGATCGTTGGCAAACTTGATAATGCCTTTATACTTTTCCTTGATGATACTCAAGGTTTGTGCTTCGTTCCCTAGCGTGCGCCGCATCCGGTGGGACAGTATAAGTTGTTTGACACCGGCTTTTTTCGCAATGTTACCTATGACAGATGGTGGCATATGT
The DNA here is from genome assembly GCA_050118235.1 of Gammaproteobacteria bacterium. Classification (GTDB taxonomy): domain Bacteria; phylum Pseudomonadota; class Gammaproteobacteria; order SZUA-152; family SZUA-152; genus JAJDNG01. The sequence goes on from JASFLF010000107.1 coordinate 5,673, forward strand.
AAATTTCTCGCCACACCGGTGGTTCCTTCGGTTATGGCGTTATGAGCTACCAGCAGATCCGCATTCTTGGCCAATTTCGCCAAGGTGTCGTAGTCGCCGTTCATGTCACCACTGAATACAATGGATTTGCCGCCGATGTCCACACGCCAGGCAACGGCGGGTACTTGTGCGTGGTGAACAGGAATGGCGCTGAAATTTATATCGTTCAGCGTGGCGACGCTCTGTACTTCGTGTTTGTCGATTTTGATATCTTTGACAACAATCCGGTATTCGTCACCACCTTCCAAGTACCGACTTAGATAGGGATAAGCGCCGGCATCAGAGCCGATTGATGCTCGCGCAAATTCTTGCGCTGACGGGAACAGTGAATTGCCTTCGGGCCCGAATACAAACAAGTCTTGGTTTCTATCGGAAAAGAAAGCGGATTTTATATAGCCTGAGAAATCGGCGCTGTGGTCCACATGAAAATGAGTAAATAATAATGCTTGGACGGTATTGAAATCGGCGCCGCTTTGCGCGAATCGGAATTTGCTGCCACTACCCGCATCCACCAGCACAACTCCTTGGCCTTTGTGCCGCACTAAATAACTAGTGGACGCACGATTCGGATAAAACTCCGGTCCGCCACTGCCCAAAACTTGAAGCGATACTTGCGAGTGTAAACATTGTGCGTCCGCGGCGGCGCCAGCGGTTGCTATGGCAGCTGTTGGTAACACGAACAGTACACTCATCCAGGTCAATCGACATATTTCCAGCATTGTGTACCTTTTAGTTATGAACGAGGATTAAATGAAACCATATCTGAAGATGAAGCGCAATCATTTGGTTTGTCAGTTAAGATTAGAACGTAGCGTTATCGATTTCGCAGTGATGAGTTAAGACCGTTATTGATGGCTGATATCCGAGAAAACATCCAAAAATAAGCTGACAAAACCATGTGCCTCAACCATTTTCGGTAGCGGTCGATGTGCATGTATGGTTTTTACAAAAACGGTGTAAAGCTTGCATTATTGTGCTTACTTCAAAGATTGAGGAGCATGAATCACCATGATACAAGCCTGATTTCAATACGGCACCACGATCAGACTTATAAGTATATGTGCGTAGAGGTAGCTAATATTATGAATAATCAGATTATTCGCCTATAATACAATTGCTATACAGTAAATTTTTTAGATAACAATTTAACTATAAGGAACTAAATATGGCAGTGAAAAAGAAAAAACCTATTGCGAAGGCTGGTATGGTCGCAAAATCATTGGAGAATGCCCTCGTAAACCTCGAGGCAGCATTTGAGTCTGGTACAAACGCAGTTGCAGAAAGAGCTCAAAATGGAAGCCAATACGCTAAATTAGTGGCTAGACTCTCTAAAAAGAGAGCCACGCTGCTTAAACGTAAAAAACTGGCTACCACCCGTGTACAAAAGGAACCGTCTGCTGACAATAACAAAGCCTTGCGTGACGTCAAGAAGGAACTGGATAGTGTCACAAAAGAGTTGGGTAAGGCAAAAATCGTCAAAGATGCCAATAATGCTGAACTAAGCGATTTACGGGCATCACTCAAACGCGCAACCGCTTATCGCAAGGGGGTCGCCGCAGCAGATAAGGTCTTAAATAAACCTAAAAAGAAGTCACGCAGAAAAAAAGCAGTTTCTTCTTGAGTGGGAAAAAGGGGAGGGCAATCCTCCCCTTTTATTAAGCTCTGTATTTTGCCAGTCAAAAATTGAGTGAGGTGCTAAGTTTTCCCTCGTAAGAAAAATTCCAACCCCAGATGACCATTAAATAGCTATTTTTTAAAACTTTCGGAGTACACCTCATGGGAAATTCACTTTTCGATCAGTTGAAAAAGAGCGGCCTGGTTGATGAAAACAAGGCGAAGAAAGTCAAGCATAACCAATATAAAAGCAAAAAGCAGAAAAGCAAAAAGGGCTCAATCGATCAGGTGGACGAAGCAAAACTGCTGTCCCAAAAAGCACAGGCCGAAAAGATAGAACGTGACCGCCAACTAAATCAGCAGCGAAAGGAAGAGGCGGAACGCAAAGCCATTGCAGCCCAAATAAAGCAACTGATCGAAACCAACTGTGTTAAAGATCGCGATGGCGATATTAGTTACAACTTTGTTGACGCCAATGTGGTCAAGCACCTCTATGTTTCAGAGGAAGTATATAAACATCTTATGTCCGGTCGCCTCGCTATCGCTAAACTAGGTGATATGTACGAACTGGTTCCGGTGCCTGTAGCGGAGAAAATCAAACAGCGCGATGCGCAGTGCATCATCTTGTGTGATCATGGGGCAGAGCCAGAGCAGGGCGAGGAGGATCCATACGCTGACTATAAGATTCCCGATGATTTGATGTGGTAGTGCTTGTGGCGCTTACACAACAGCCATTTTGGCATATCCAACGCTCTTGTCCGGTCGCACAGCAGTAAAATCGACCTTTTTGACTACAGCGAACTATTTTAAAATCGTAAACGAAGGCATTCTTCATTAAACAACCTGTCATCGCTGGTGTATGAGAAATCCTTGGATTTTCATTAATCGGTATTCACTAACTCGGTATCCGTTTTTCCGGGTAGGATCGCTCCGATCCCGTTGGACGTAGAATTTCTAATAAGGACTTTGTTATGCCAAACCTAGCCGATGCAGAGGTTCTAAATCTGGTAGAAAAGCTTCGTGGAGACCCGGAGCAGAGTGAGTCTGCCTGGATGAC
>JASFLF010000108.1:0-8380 GCA_050118235.1 Gammaproteobacteria bacterium
GAAACGAACGGCGAATTTATCTTCCTGTTGAAAAAGTCGGCGACTTGATGGCCAAACGCCTGAAGGCCGCCGAGCGGCGCGCTTCAATTCTTGCCGTAGCAAAAGTTCTGTTCGCGGATCGCGGTTATCACGGCGTCTCCGTGGATGAAATTGCGAAGCGGCTGGGCGTTAGTCCAGCCGTTTTGTATCGCCACTTCGATTCCAAGGATGCACTGTATGAGGCAGTATTGAATGAAATAGCCTGTCATCGGGAGAGTTATGTTGAAGCTGCGTTGTCGGGGCCGGATGATTTTGGCAGCGTCCTGAGCCGAATGACACGCGTGTATATCGAGAGTGTGGCCCGAGATCCGGATTACCTGAGAATGGAAATGCATAGCGTGCTGGAAGGTTCGGCGGCAACGCATCAGTTTTTTGAATCGCGTTGGAAAAGTTTTAGTGACTATATCGAAGTGAGCATGCAGGAAATGATGCCCGCGGGCAAGGTTAGCAAGGTGAATCCACGTATTGCCAGCCTCATGTTTCAAGGCATGATTCGTGAGGTGCTGTATGCAAAGTGTATCTACCAGTCAACACGGTATAAGGAAATCAGCCTTTCTGCCCTTACCGAACAATTGATCCGGTTATTCCTGGTTGCGATCGAATACAAACCCTGAGGAATTCGTCACCAGCCATACAAGAGATAACGTTGGTCTAAGAAAAATGGGTGTGGCACCGAAAGCAGGAATTTTTTGGATGGCGCGAGTTTGTATCGTTATTTACAGGCGAAAATTTACAGGCGAAAATAAAAGCGGCTTCCTTTATTCAATGTTGATTCCGCCCATATCCGGCCTGCGTGACGTTTAACAACACGATACACAGTGGCCAAACCGATACCCGTGCCTTCAAATTCAGAATGGGAGTGCAGGCGTTCAAAGGGCTTGAAAATTTTATGCTTGTACTCCGTATCAAACCCGATGCCGTTATCTTCGACGCATAGGGCGTCCGGTTCACCCTCCCGTGGCTGACAATAAAAGCGAATCATTGCCTCGGGTGCTTTGGCAGTGTATTTCCACGCGTTACTCAACAGGTTTTGCAGCATGACATGGATCAGAGTTTTGTCGGCTTTGACGGATAATCCTTTTTCGACGTCCCAGCTGACTTTGCGGTCCGGTTCTGCGTTATGCAGGGCAGTGAGAATTTCCTCGGCCATGGATGACAAATCGACGGTTTCCTTGTTCAGATCAACGCGTGAAACTCGGGAGAGGTTGATCAGGTCGTCGATGAGATGCCCCATCTTAATACTGGCCTTTTGAATACGTTCCAGGTAATCAATACCTTCTTCATCCAGCTTGCTCTTAAACTCCTGGCAAAGAATGGTGCTAAAACCATTGATGGCCCGCAGGGGCGCGCGCAAATCGTGGGACACAGAATAACTGAACGCTTCCAGTTCGTGATTGAGATTGCTTAATTCTGCGGTGCGTTCAGTAACCAGTTCTTCCAAGTGTTCCTGGTGTTGCCGCAGCTCCGCCTCAACTTGTTTGCGTTGGGTGACATCGCGAATGACGCCGATAAAACCGGCCATTCGGCCCTCATTGTCAAACACCTTTGCACCGAAGGTTTCACCGATGAAGGTGCTGCCATCTTTGCGGCGGTAACGCATTTCGTAGCTGGCTGACTTGATGTCGCTGGTTTTGCTGAATTGCCGGTTACCCTGCTGTTTATAATCCGCTTTGTCGGCATAAAATATTTCAGTAGTTCCGCCAAGCAGCTCTTCGCTGCGGTATCCGAATATGGTTTCCGTGGCGGGATTGACGTGTATTAGGCGTCGGTCAGTATCGGTGTACACCACGACATCGCTGATGGCGTTGAAAATGGCTTCCAGCTCCGCCTTGCTATGCTCCAAATCCAGTTCTGTTTGTTTGCGGGCGGTGATGTCTTCACATAAACCGGCAATTCTATACACCTTGCCAGTGCTGTCATACACGGGATAAACCCGGGTTGATATCCAACGTTCCTGGCCATTCGAGCTAAGAATGCGGTACTCATGGAAAGCCGGGTTGCCCTCATCGGGAGGTGATTTGGCGGCAATGTCCGCCATCACCTGCGCTCGATCATCGGGGTGTACGCTGTCTATCCATGAAGTTGCGTTGCAGGAGAGGCTGTCAGTGGGTAAACCCCAGATTTTTTCATAGCCGGGGCTGATATAAATCATTTCATTCCAATCGGCGGTGGTGATCCAGAAAGCGGCATTAATATTATCCGCCAGCTGACGAAAGCGGTTTTCGCTTTCGGTAAGCTCCGCGGTGCGGCGTTTTACCTCGCGGCGTACCAGCACGATATAAATGGAAATCAAGGTAAATAGCAGGAAGATGACGGCGAGCAATGGCATGACCCAGCTATAGTCGGGCTTCTCGCCCTCGTTTTTTAGCCATTTGTTGACGGAATGGTAGTAGTACGAGTCTTTGTTGGTTTTGACCGTTGTCAGATACTTGTCCAGTGCCGAAATCAACTCGGAATTCTTACCCTTCAACGTGGCATAACGCACTTGTACCGGATTGAAGATTATGGAGGTGGGTTTTACCCGGTATTTGTCCGCCGTCATAATGCTGACTACCCGGTTGATGACTCCGGCATCTGCCTTGCCGTCGTTCATCAGTTTGAGTACGTCCTCAAAGTCTTTGGCGGGAACGGTTTCGAAAGGAAAGTCGAATTGCCCCATGAGTTGCGAGAACACCTTGCTGTGAATAATCTTAGGTACCAGTGCGACGCGTTTGCCTTGCAGGTCCTGTATGGAGGTGATGTTTTGCTCCGGGGCTTGATAGATGACACCCCAGTTATTAATCAAGGTCTGCTTGGGATAGTCGAATAGTTCGGCACGTTGTGGTGAGTAGGCAATGACGGCAAGCAAGTCGATACTGCCATTTTGCAGTGCGTCATAGTTTTTTGCCCAGCTGTCGTGGTGAAAGATCAGCTTCCAGTTGTTGTCTTTGGCGACCTGTTGCAGGATATCGATGGACAGGCCGGTGATTAGGCCGGAATCATCTCGATACACAAGAGGAGGATTGTCCCACGTGCCGACGATAACCTCTCGAGGTGCATTGTTGGCCCACGCAACAGGGGCTAGAACCAGGCCGCCAATGATGATCAATGCTATATAGCGAAATAAGCTTCTGGCTGTGTGAATAATATACATGCTCAATAGTCAAATAGCGGATGTAAATGGATTAACTATAGCCTTTGACCGGGGAGTGCGACAGGGGCAGTCAAGCAATATCAATACCATTGTTTATTCAGTATTGAACCATTTCGCAAGCGTGTCCAGGCCTTTTTGTGTGTTTAACCACTATTGCTCCAGTTATTGTTGCGGGTGAGTGGGGTGGGATTATCGTTCAAGTAGTGAAGTTAATTGCGGAAGGCTATAACTACAACGTTCGTTGCGTATTGCGGCGAAATTGAACAGTGATTCCGGGCGAAGATGAATACTTGATTAGTATACACGCGCGATCAGGGGAACCTGTGAATCCCGGGGGTAAGGGAGAAAGTTTAGTAATATATAGAAACTAAACTCTTTTGGCGAGATTCATGCCTTTGTATTAATGACTAATCACTACCTATGCAAAACTCCGCATACTCAGGAATTGGCGTAATTGTAAACGTCCACACAATCTATAATTCACCGCCCGCGATGGTTAGTAAAACTGAGTCAGGCTCTGACGGCTTTCCCTAATATTTCCGCACTCCACAAATAAAAACTACCGACATGTTGTCACCATTTCATCCAAACTGTTGCCACAGAGTATTCTGTTGATATTTTTTTCAATTGAAAAACCGGAACTGTATCACACAATCAAGAAAAAAGGTCGGTACCCTTTTAAAACGTTGACGATTGCGGATTAACTAACTTACTGAAATCGAACCATAATCATATTAAAGAGAATCACGAACACGGCCGATTTAATAAAATATGGAAGCGTAGCAAGAAATCTACGCTATTAAAAAGCAAAGCAGTTACCGATTGCAGTATCTGGAAGTTCTAATATGTTAGTAGCTAACGCCACATCCCAAAAAACACCTATTCTCATCGTCGATGACTCACGCACGGTACGAGCCGGGTTGTCAAAAGTTCTTAGTTCGAAATTTTTTGTTATTGAAGCGGAGGACGGTGAAGATGGCTGGGAAAAATTACAAGTAAATGGTGCAATCAAACTAGTTATAACCGATATCATGATGCCGCAGCTGGATGGTTATGGCCTGATATGCCGTATTCGAGGTGCGGACGAGGAACGGTTGCAAAAACTGCCCATCATTGTTGTTACCAGTGCAGAAGATAAAATAAGCCGTGAACGGGCGCATGCATGTGGTGCCAACAATTTTATCGTCAAACCGGCAAAACCATCGGATTTGATCGAACGGGTCAATTTCCATACCGAAGAACATCTCAACGGTGAGCCCGTTACCGCACCGCAAATGGCGCTCTATGAAAGTGAAATAGAAAGTGCTGTTATTGAGACGCCGGATATTGATACCGCGCTGGAGATCCTGGAAAATGGTGAAACTGGATCCATTGCGCCATACGCCATTGATCTTGCATTAAAGGTGATTCCATTGCTTGAGTATTGCAATGAAAAATTCGAGATAGCCGCGGAAGAAGACATCCTCGCGCTCAAGAAAAAGCTGCAAGCTGTTTGAACCTGAGCCAGTTAGCGTTCCTGAAAAGGCGGCAAACGGTTTCAATGCTTGAACGGCTAATGCGGAAAAACCATTCTTCGTTTCCATCGTTTCAGGGGCAATAGACACGGATTGCAACTGAACCAGCGAGTCTTGATAAGCCTGTTTCATGGTTTTTACCGTTCACATTAAACCTGAATCCGTCAATATTTCGGATTTTGGCAATGATGATTGGGCCTGATTCGTATTCTTCAACCACCACTACGTATATCGCGCGTTTGAAGCGGTGTTTGCCATTTTTAGGACCTTTTTCCACAGCGTGCCGGTCTGTTACTGGCAGATGTGTAAAAAGATTGGCGACTGTGTCGTGAATTATTTTGAACATCACGGGCCGGCTGGGGTCGCATAAGTGGTGGGGCCCTGGTCTTGAATCAACTGCGCCTGTAATATGGCCTAGACTCAGGGCAAGAATTATTCAGCGGTGGATGCCGAGCAGGCATCACATAAAGTGGGAGAGAAAGTTCAATGTTTGACGCGATAATGATTAGTATCGTTTTATTGTTTCTGATGGGGGTAATTTTTATTTGTGTTGTGGCGACGGTCATGCCCTTTCTTATTAGTCGGGCCACTGCCGCGGAGCTGATGCCCATCGCCATGAAGGCGGCCAAGGTTAGTGTGGTGTTGGCCGCCATCTGCGGAGTGCTGGAGTTGGTCTCGCCGGGCTCAGTGATTCGCGCCGTCGGTATTGATATTACCACCGCTGTACTGTTTGTCTGGTCCTGTGGGCTGATCTACATGCTAAAGTATCGCGACCGTAGCCTTCGGTCCGAAGATGGTGTATAGGCATGTTTAGATGACGTCCCTCTACAAAATCTAATCCGATAAGAGAGTTCAGGAAATACAATTACAAGCGGGGCGGATGATTACCACAAAAGAAACCGTTTATTGTATTTATGCGAAGTTTAAGTATACGCGCATAACCGCCGTACAGAATAACTTCACTTTGCCCGGCTTATTAATCGATAGCATGAAATTGTCGCTTGAGAATAGTTGCTAAAAGAGCTTGAAAAAATTGACAATGTCGCAAAATTCACGATGTATTTGTTGTAACTAAGTAGCAAAATAACTAAGTAACCAACACAAGCCCTGCTTTTTCATCGCGCAGGGTTATTGAATATCCAACCTATTTTCGCTCTCGGACAAAAAAATCAGCAATAAAATCGACGAAGGAGCGATTTTTATAATCACTGAATTCGCCTGCATCGAAAAAAACACCAAAACAAGAATGGCAACGCTCATACCAAATATGGGGTTGCTCACGATCGACCATTCTGACCATTTTACCACTGCAACGAGGGCAGCTATAGTCGTCAATATGGTCGAATTGGGCACCATCCTTGGGATCGCCGGTATCAATGGCTTCAGAGCCTGTCATGTGTTTCAACAGTTCATGTTCCATATTGTCAAACCAAATACCTTCGCAGCCCGTACATTTGTCGACCTCAACGTCTTGGAATTTAATCACTTCCATCTCTGAGTTACATTTTGGACATTTCACTATCTGTCTCCAGTCTGTAGTGATAGAAACTACATTATTGTCGATTATATCTGATCCGGCAATGTGAAGTTATTGGTTCTGGGCGGAGGTTGTCAGTGTATACATTAACATCGCGTAAATACTATACTACACTAATAGTGACTCAAACCAAGTGTGTATCCTATCAAAAGAGTTTCTGTGTTACAGCTAGTACTTCTAGTACTTCGGCCTGTGATTCAAGGAGCGGCCGGCTATTAATCGAGCTTATTTGGTTTTGATTTTACCTTTATAAGCGGAACGACTAAAAAAGAGTAGCGCTCTCTTTCTGAGTCACCTATAGTCATAAGCTCCAGCCGACCCGGAACCGCATCAGTCGCACCTCCCTCTGATGCACTGGCCGGCGGAGCGGAACACCCAAAACTATCACAGGTTTTTGGTTGTTCAACTATCAACCATGGCCACCTTTGATTACGAATTGCTGCGCTAAGTCAATGTGAAAATTTCAGACTTCACTTCTTTGCGACTTAATTGCATGTGCTCTGGATATGCCAATGAATACTCAAGTTGTCTGCTATGTACAACGTAAGCGTATTTCCGACTGGAAACGATTGGTACTCACGCACAAAAAATCCGCATTTATTTATGGCAGTAATGATGAACGTGTATTCGCATCCAAACTAAAACCTGGAAGCCTACTATGGGTGGTGTCATCCATCCCTCATCGTCCGCCGGAACTGGTGGCACGCCTTGAAATTAACGTGGTGGCGCAACGAAACGACCCAAAATTAAAGATCAGTAAAAAGTTACTTAGTCATTTTCGAGAGTTCAATTGGATCGCTAAAGGTACTTCTAAATCTGAGTTCTTTGGTCACAATAACGCAACAAAGGCGTTATTAGAAACTGTTTATTTAAACTCCGCAGGTCAACCCTGGATATTGTCTAATAACGCGAAACATTGGCACAGTAAATTTGGGATAAAGCTTTTTCGGCCGGCGCTCATTTGCCCGAAGAGCGTGATTATGGGGAATCGTATCGCTCAAGGTGGTAAATATTTCCAGGAACTTGCAGACACAAAAAATCGCGCGATATTCATCAGTTGGAAGTGGTCCGATAATACCGAAGATTCAGTGCTGCAACTGGCATACGAATTGGCTAAACAAAACTTCATGCCATGGTTGGATTTATTAGCCTTACCGCGAGCGCGAGCGCGAGCGCTTAAAAAAGTGCAACAAGATGCACCAAAGCTTGAGCGGCTGCTACGTTATGGCTACCGGCAAAGTGTCGCTGTTCTCGCTATCCAAAGCGAGCACTATCGGATTAAAACGACCGGAAGTGCAAAAAATTGGACACAACGAGAATGGGCAGGATCTGTGGCGCCGCGTAAGCGAATTATACGTATTGTCTACCAACCGAAAGGTGCGAATCACGCAACATTTGAACCAGTTCCTGATATTAGATTGGATAGTCATAACCCTGTCGCTGCTGCACATGAATTGCTAAGCTATTTTAGTTAGTTAATGGCAATGTGACCCCAGCCCCGATTCCAGGTCTTGCATTCCTTATACTTTTTATACATTCTCCCTCAAAATATTATATTCGAACATATATTAAATTTCGTCAGGATGATCTGGCGCCGTAATACCTTTTACCTGTCTACCATTGCTCTATTTGGCCAATGGGGTTATCTTTTTAACCAACTTACCAATCACTGAAGGACCAACACCATGAGCCTCATATTCAGGATGATCTGGCTGCTCATCACAGCACGTTTTAAACCACGCCTGCCGCACATCAAGCCGGCGAACCAACTCACCCTGCGCGTCCTGCCAAATGATCTCGATATTAATATGCATATGAACAACGGCCGCTACCTGACCATCTGTGACCTGACCCGGGTCGATATGTTCATTCGCACCGGCTTGGCAAGGATCATGCTGAAGCAAAAATGGATGCCCATTATTACCGAACACACTATGCAATATAAAAAGGCCCTCAAGCCATTTCAAAGGTACGTTGTGAAAATGGATGTTACCGGCTGGGACGACCGCAGCTTTGATATGATACATACCTTTATAGTCGGTGACCGTATCATCGCGGAAGGGACATCCAAGGGCGTGATTTACAGTAAACGTGAAGGTGTAATACCGCCGGAGCGGGTGTTGGCGACGGTGGAGCAGTATTTTATTTAGAAATATT
>JASFLF010000109.1:0-8358 GCA_050118235.1 Gammaproteobacteria bacterium
TCTATTAAATATCTAATCCTGTTGATAAGTAGGGAATTTCCTTACCTTTCGTACCTTACCTTACCTGACATACCAACTGTTACCTCTTCTCGATAAATTGATCAGACAAATTCGCGCCACCTTCCCCTACGATTACTTAACCACAAGTATAGATCATGGAGGAAAAACCATGTCACCCTATCCGTTTTATTATGGTGGTAATTTGACCAGAGATAAGAATTTGGATCATCACTATTTAAGTGCGGGATTAATCACGATTCAAAACACCAGCGAACAAATTTTGAACGGTATCAATCAGCGTAGCTCAATACCGACCATCTCATAGGGTACCCGTACTTCCGCAATGATATTAAAAATGGAAAGTTGAAGTGAGTCGGCGAAAGGCACTGGAACGGATAACGCATTGCGCGACTAAGTTAACCAGTGGCATTGCCAGTAACAAATGGCAGTGGTTGCCCATCGGGCAATAGGCATGAATGCTCACGTAAAAAGTTTCGTGAATATCACGTAGCAGATCAAAAAATATCTGACGATGATCATCAGTGCGGAATATATTCTGATATCCTCAAATCGATTTTGTAGCAAATGGAAACCTGAATATTATTTAAACAATCCTGCAAGCAACCAAAATCCAAGTTGGGTAAAGTGATTGGCTAACGATTGAATTTTCGAATTGCTCGAAACCTTCTAACCCATTGAATAATTCATACAGTCCCCGCCACAGCGAACAACGTAAATAGCTCGTTAACATTCAAAGGGGAACAATTGCGCACTGAGGTGTAACAACATTATTAAAAATTAAAAGATTTTAGTGCGCCATCCACGAAGCAAAAGTCTGCGTGGTGAAAAATCCCTACTTTTTTCGCGCTAATATCAATTCTTGCCTATTTCGCTCCTTAACACATCAAGGAGCTGGATTTTGACAATCTTTGTCAAGAAAGTAGCGCAGACACGACCGGAAAAGCAGTGTATTCTCGAACAAATATTGTTGATAATACGCTTTGATCAATTTGCAGCGTTTTTTTCACTTCTAAAGCAACTAATTCAGATAGCTCCAATTGAGGCATCTATCGATTGGCCTCAATCGCTCAGTATAGGAGAACACACGTTTAAAATCGAATTCGAATTCGAGTCAAGCGGTTATTTACGGCCATTACCTTTGTTGGATGGCTCCATTACACGATCGCTAGCTGCAGGATCAAACAATGTATCGTTTGCGGAAGGGGATTACAACGATCCCCCCGATACCGATGGAGATGGCAAAAACAATGTGGATGAGGTTGTCGATTTGGATAATCCATTTACCTGTGTGATAGGGACATCGCATATAGGAGATTGTCAGTTGTAAGGCGTATCTATAATCTGGTCAGAAAATCTGGCACACCCAAATTATTCGCTGTCCTGAAGTTTAAGTTTGCGCCGCGCTGTGGCGCATGCAGATCGGCGACAAATTGAATTGAGATGGTAACCATGAATTCAATACGATTGAAACCTACATCTATAGCATTGATCCTTTTTTTAATCGTTCCCCCAGCCCTGGCGGACAAACCCGGCGAAGTACCAATAGGTGGCTTTTTGCGCGATACGCCGTTATATGGTTTATTCGGCGATTATCGCCAGTTGTCTGAGCTGCGGGGTAAGCCGCTGATCATTAATGTTTGGGCCAGCTGGTGTCCACCGTGCCGAGCGGAAATGGGTTCCCTGGAACGCTTGTCGCATCGATACGCCGGCAAGCAATTCAACATGATAGGCATATCCATCGACGACGACGCCAACGCCGCGTCAGCGTTTCTTCTGCAGGCGGGGATTACGTTTGATAACTATCTGGATCATAAACTGACATTGGAAAACATGTTGGGTGCAAACACTATACCGTTGACAGTGTTAGTAGACGCCAAAGGCCGGATACTGAAAAAATTCCATGGAGGCCGGCAATGGGACAGCCCGGAATCCATTAAGATGATTGCCGATGCTCTAGATGTGAAATTGTAACGAAACAGTCCAAGCTACAGTTATATACGCTTAGGCATAGTCGGAAACCACTTTCGCAACACCCATCAGCCTCGCTACCTAACTAAGCTCGCCCGGTTCTTTACGTGGGAGCGCGCCTATGGAGCGCGGCCGCCACGTGCCCCTTCGGCAAATAACAACATTGACAATACTACATAGCATATACGGACAGAATTCGTAGGGTGCGGTGCGTTTCACGCACCCGGATTGCCCCGATGCTAGGGTCGAAACATTTTGGGAATTATCCCATAAAACTATTAATGTACAGACTTGACCTGTTTCCTTTGTTTCCTTTGAACATGGAACAGGATAACTAGCTAGCGGCCATTAAAAGCGCCAGTCACCGTTATGGATTGGCCAGAGGGCCGTTAACCGTCTCAAACAATACGCCGAACAACTCGGAAAAATATGTATACGGGGCCAATCCTATTGCAAAATGTCTGCCCCTCTTCTCTTTTTATTCACACTTTCTGACGAGCAGGTCGACTGTGGTTAGGCCTTTGCTAATAGCTTCGATGCTCGAAATCACTTGTTTCTTGCCGGACTCAACGCCAATATCGATCCAATAGCGCTCAACCGCTTTATATTGGGTTTCCACTATTGGTTTGACGCCAATTTCTTTCATTTGAGCGAGGCGCTGATTCGCGCCTTCTTCACTTTTAAACAAGCCTAACGATATGGCATTTTTCATTTTACCGCTACCTTGGATAAATAAGTCTTTGATGCCTTTTTCTTCCAGTTCCTGAACTTTTTTACGGGCGTCTTGCCAGGATGGGAAGCTAGGCAGATACACCCAGTAGCCTAATGTGACTTGCGCGGTTTCTTTGCGGTGTTCGGCGATAACACCCAAGTTCAGCATTTTTGTTGAAATAGATTCGAGGTCAACCTCGTTTTCAAAGGGGCCTAACGAATAGCATGTCGGCTTTTCATTCTTGTACAAATTTGGGCTTTTCATCTCGGGTAGCAACGCAGATACCGAACCTTGTTCAATGTTTGCTTCATGTGGTGTACGCGGTTGAGAAACCCACCACATAGTCACAAACACTGTCAATGCGGCAGCAAAGATTATTATTACGGTTTTCGTAACCCCTATAGAGGATTTAATGCTGGAATTAGTATTATTTTTCGCATACGTGTCCGTGTGTTTGGCACGTTTAGGCTGTGACGCTTTAGCTTGGAGTGTTTGTTGTGTTGAGTGTGGTCGTGGCGGCAGATTCGTCTGAGCCAAGCAGCGACCAACCCCTTTGGTTAATCGGTCTAGATGAGATCGAAAGTCTTTGCCATGGCGTAGTTCGGTGCCATGCTGCATAGTCAATTTAGCCATACCAGGTGGTAATTCTGCTTCTTTTGGTATCGATGCATTATCTACTAAGACAGGTATCACCGGGATATCCCGTTTCAATGCTGCTTCGATTTCTATGCAAACAAAATCGCGTGTATCATCACTACGTTCATCTAGGAGACGCAACCACTGATTACCAATCACTGCCAGCAATACATCACATTGACTGACTTGTTTCTCCAAGTACTGTAGGAAATTCTCACCCATGGGAATAGAGTCTACATCATAGATGACATTCTCAGCCCCGAAATGTTTGCTCAATTCGTCAAATATAGCCTGTGCGGCATACGCACTGTCAGCCCGGCGATAACTAATGAAGATTTTTGACATAGTGGCTTGGCTATTCTGGTCTCAATAGAACAAATTAAACACTTTAGTCTATGTCATGTTACCACAATTAATTTTCCCCCAGCTGAGCGAATAGCTAAAGAGAATTAGCAAATTTCAGTTAAATCAGCGTAAATGTAAATATTTACCTAGTCCAAAACAGCTGTCAAGTAGAAACTTCTATGATACTGCTCAAACAAGGGAAGTTGGGATAACCCGAGCGAGCCGGGAATTAATATCATTGGAATCTACACCTTACTATCATTGCGTCAGCCGTTGCGTAAGTCGCGCGTTTCTGTGTGGTGATGACCACTACTCAAGAATTGTTTGAGTATCCCCATAAATTATTGTTGGCTATATTTTAAGACGTATATGCAAAAAATACGATCAGGAAAATTTCTCACATATGCAAATAAGCCTGGACCTTAAATCGTTTAACAAAATATATTGATGAGTTTGAACGTCATACAAGAAACCCCTTTACCTCAATTTACTTAACATTTCTCAATTGACGGTATATCAGGACATGTCTTTCTATACTTCAGTTCTCCCATATACTGTTTCCATTCTTGACACGTCACGTTTCTATTAGCGGTTTGACAAGCACGAGTTACCCATGAAGACACATCAAGATTTAGCACCCCTACCCTTCCCTGGTTCTTATTGCTTACCAAAAGATACTTCCCGTCCGCGCTAAATGCCATACTATCTGTAGAAAGTGGCATATTAATCTCTTCGCTGATCTGTTGTCTTGTTTCAATATCCCATAAAATAATGATAGCAGGTGTAGCTGTTGCTAATATCCTGTTATCAGGACTGAATGCGATAACTTTAATATCATTAGAATGACCGATCATGGCATCCCCATATGGTACTCCAGCTTCTATATCCCATAAACGAACGCCGCCTTTAATACAATTATTAGACCATCCAGTAATGTTTTCCTCCAGGATTCCACAACCTGCCAGGGCAAGTAGCTTAGCATCATGACTAATACTATAAGCGTCCAAATACTTTATTTGGTCATCTTTAATCAGTCTTCTATCTTTTGTTTTATTATGGTAGACCTCTAACATTCCCTTAAAAACATTTTTAAACTGAACTTGAACAGCATCATCCTGCTTACTTTTACCCAGTGTAATATTTTCAGGTACTTCATATTGGCGACCACCACCTCCACTTCGCTCTACATTTAGCATTGTGATCTTTTTCCGTTATATAGATATATATTTTTTCCATCACTGGTATAGTCGATCACTGTGTAAGGGCCGTTCTTCGGCTTTATAATTTTTCCAGATTGTCGCATCTTGTTTAAATCCCAAATTAGCACTTCATTTCCATTTTTAAATAAAATAGCCAGTTTTTGTTTATCTGGACTAAAGGCATGAGAAACAAAAGCTCCCTCCCAACTAACAATTTCATGATATAGGGATTGTTCTTCACCAAGCGACCAAATGAAAATTTTTCCTCCCTTCCCTCCGGAGGCAAGGATTGTTCCATCGTTATTAAATACTAAACTGGTGACAGTACCAGAATGAAGTTCAAGATCGTCAAGCTCGTAACCGTCATTACTCCAAACCTTTATTATTCTATCCTGTCCACCGGATACAAACTTATTTCCATCGGGGGAATATGCAATACTTGTAACAACGTTTCTATGTTCATCCTGCTCTCTGAATTTGTCAATCAGCTGAAATTTATCTGTATCGTGTGCGAGAATCGACTCACGTCCAATTGAGATAAGTTGTTTACCATCTGGACTGAATTCAAGGCCGCGTATCTCAGCTCGATGATTCTTTATTGGCTTACTAATTTCTTTTAAATCCTCAAAACCCCAAATGCGTATTTCTCCGGTTATACATGAATCCGACAGCCATGACCCCTATTTCTTCTCTATTTCTTCTATTTCTTTTAAATTTTCCTGTATTTGCTAATTTTAAAAAGTAAATCTATAACCTAAAGTCGTTAGTAAATTGAAAGAAATATACTCGGGGCGATCAATTGTCGCCTCTCCAATAGTTGCGTTTACATCTTTGTTTTTCTGTACTATCACACCTAAATCGATATTTGGAACTTCGACAAAAAACCTGTCATAAAATGTAAATTTTAATCTGAAATTTCCGCCGATCGTGTACGCTACCACATCGTGGTCTTCGTTGGCCTTGGTCTCTTTGAGATACCACTTATTGTATCCAATAGCAAAACTAGGAATGAATTCCATCTTAAAGTGAGTTTTTTTAATCCAAGCCAAAGGATAATAATCAAAATAAATTCTTTGTATATTCAGCTTACCGACTAAATTTTCTCTGTTTCCGTCAATACAACAAACTTCGTTTTCATTCTTTAAGTGATCATTGCTCAAATCCACTTTTATAGAAAGAAAACGCCACCCCCACTTATCGAGCATATTTTTAGTAAATTGCTGCCCTACAAAAAAAGTATAATTAGACGATCCGAAGTCGTTAAAATTATTTTGTGCAAGCTCATTAAACTCAAATCCAATTTCAAGGTTATTTTGTGATTTGCTATTTGATTTTATATCTTCTGTTGAACCGTCACCGGCAAAGGCTTGAGCATCAATTACTAAATTTGCGCCAAGAACCATTAGTATTACTGTGCTTTTAACATTCATATTACCTTCCCCTGTTTATTATATTGAAGTTGCCAATTTGTGGAGATATAGATCTACCTATTATTAGTATCAATACTAAGTCGCTGCGCTATGTACACATTTTCACTATCATACCAAATAAATGTCTGCATGCCCATTTCATCCAGTATCGGAGTGACTAACCCATCGAATGACAATTGATAAAAGCCTCCATGGCTATCAAAACCGAACTCAAACTCGGAACCATCCTCAAAGGTGGCGATTAAAGTCTGGCCAGCATAGGAAATGGCAACCTCAGTGTCGTCGACAACATAGCGACCTTGCAGCGATTCCAACAGAGCCTGATCCGGAACATCTACGCGTCTCGGCGGGGGGGATCTCGTACTCGCTGGGTTCGAGGAGATGTTGCACGACTTCCTCTATTCCAAAATCCAGGTGTACATCGGTGAGTAGAACAATCGCCCGCTCTTTCTTGGGATCTACTACTACCATGGATGCAAAACCTGGTGTATTTCCGCCATGAAACAGTATCGTTTCACCATCTAAGCTGACACGCCACCAACCCATACCCATTTCCGGGCCTTCCGTTGGGTAATCGGCACCTGAATCAACAAGATCTTGAGCCAACTTAAGCGTCGTAACCGTGTGAGCGTCTCCGATTCCGAGTTGGGCCTGAGCATATCGCACCATGTCGTCGAGTGTGGCGCGCACTCCGCCAATGCCATCCAGGTTAACCGAAGAGACCCACGGGCTGGTTGGTTGATCATCAAAAGTCGTGTGGCCAACAGCCACCGTCATACCCGGCCGTGGTTGTAAGATATAGGCATAATTCATCCCCAGGGGATTGAAGATACGCTCCCGCATCAGAGTCTCGAGATCGGTACGGGCCGTGTGCGCCACTACATAACAAAGCAACAAATATCCAAAACTGGAATACTCCCATTGGGCTCCAGGAGCGCGGTCCAGCTTAACGCTGCCCAGTACTTCAATGACTTGTGCTTCCGTTAGATCGGCGTAAGGATTGTCTAAATCGGACAAAATCGCTATATCAGGCTCCAGTGGTAGTCCCGAAGTGTGGGTAACGAGATGATTGAGCAATATGGGTTGTCGCTCAAAATCGGGGACCTTTGCAATCAGCGGCAAATGCATCGCCAGCGGATCATCCAGGTTCAATCTCCCCTCTTCTATAAGTGAGGCAAGCAGCGCGGCCGTCATGGTCTTAGTTACGGAACCTATCTCTACCGCCACCGGATAAAACTTATTGGACACCCATCTTAAACTTGCTATCGCCAAAACCCCGGAAGACTCCGATCACACCAGTATCAAACGGCGTATCGAAAAAGCCAAAACAGCTTATCAACCCAATCACTACCGGCAACAATGTAAACCTCTGTTTCCATTTTCCGGATACGAAAGAAAAGACATACCGAAGGGTTTACCCTTTCGTCTTACTGACTACCTGGAACTGGTGGACTGGACTGGAAGAGCCATTCGTGAAGACAAGCGCGGCAGCATTGACCAAAGCCTCCCGCCAATTCTGCAACGCCTTGCCATGGATTCCAAACACTGGCGGTTCCTGACCCAAAACTTTGAAAGCCCTTTTAAGGGCTTGGTCGGCGGCGCTTTCAAACTGAAACAAGTTTGTGAAAAATTAGAAACATAAAAAGGACAGCAACTACATTAACACCCCACTATATAGCCCCGATATTACGACAAAAAGACATGGAGAACCAGGTCAGTTCATAGACTATATGAGCATCGCTGGTTATTGGCGGGATTGAAAGGATAAATGATAGGACCAGGCTCGCAGTAATCGAACCAATCGACTACGCAATAATTATTTTCGTTCATACATTTTCTCTTCTACGAGTCTACAACGTATAGCCGCCTGGCATCGCTAAGGCCACATATGAATTTTTGCCCTAACTGCGTGGCGAGTGTCTTAAGCTGTTCGACGGAACCCAACGCTTTGTTGTGTTGCTGGCGGATTTTATCCGGTAAGTGCGATGATGATTTCCCAACAAACGCCAGATAGGTTTTGGGGTTGAGCTTTAATCGTTCTAGTATT
>JASFLF010000110.1:0-8354 GCA_050118235.1 Gammaproteobacteria bacterium
CCGGCACCGGAAAATCAACCACCTTAGCGGCTATGATTGACTATCGAGCCAAAAACAAAGCCGGTCACATACTCACCATTGAAGATCCCATCGAGTTCCTGCACAAACACGGCAAATCACTTGTCAACCAACGAGAAGTGGGAATCGATACATTATCCTACGAAAACGCTTTAAAAAACGCTTTGCGTGAAGCACCCAATGTAATCATGATCGGTGAAATTCGCGATCTTGACACCATGAAACACGCCATAGCTTATGCCAAAACCGGCCATTTATGCATATCCACGTTGCACGCCAACAATGCGTACCAAACATTGGATAGAATTGTAAATTTTTTTCCGGAAACCGCGCATCAACAAGTGTTGATGGACTTATCCCAACACCTGCTGGGCGTAGTTTCTCAGAGATTGGCAAACAGTACAGACGGTGGCCGTGTACCGGCGGTGGAAATCATGTTAAACACACCGTTAATACGCGATTTAATTCAAACGGGAAAAATCAGTAAAATAAAAGACACTATCGAGCAAGGTAAAGGGCGAAACGGCCAAACCTTCGATGAGGCGTTGTATGAACTGAATCGCGCCGGGAAAATTACCGAACAAGAAGCCTTGCGGTTAGCGGATTCGCGCAACAACTTATCATTGCGTTTTCGACTCGAACACGGCAATGATGAAATCGGCTCTGTAAAAAAAGACGTAGTATATGATCGCAATGCCCCTTTTTCTACTTATAAAACGTTTAAAATCACACCCTCAAAAGTGGACCTAAGCCGCCGCAGAGATATGAAAGAACTCGTAGGCAATGCCATCGGTTATTATTTAAAAAGTAAAGGTTTCACAAAGACAAATACAAACCCCGACTTGGATGTGCAGTTCTACGTAGGGCTTAAACCCAAAAAAGGTCTGTCCTTGGAACCCATTGATGAAGAGGTCGATTCGGATTATTCGGCAACCACCGACAGTGAAACGCATGCCACATTGATAGTAAATATCGTCGACACTTTAAAACAAAAACCCATTTGGCGCCTGACGGCTTCGGCCTTGCTGGATGAACAGATGCGTACGCAGGAAGAATTGAACCGCGACTTGTATCGTGTGCTGGACTGTTTTCCACCGGACTAAGGAAACGCCTGCGAAGCGCCCACGATCGAGTTCGACACCTAATACGGAACAAACAACATAATGTGTTTCGCTACCAACTCTATGTCAAGGTGTGTGATGATTGTGTGGTACTAACGCCACGCTTCGATGATGTTAGGATCTTCTGTATCCATCACTCCCGCTACAATACGGTTACTCAAGGTTTTCAGCTCATCCACCAGCTCATTAAGCTCCCAATAGTTTTTGTTGTGCACTTGAAAATTGATTTTTGTGGCGATGTCAGTAAGTTGTGGGAAACCGTAGCCACCCCCGCTACCACGAAGCTTGTGCGCATGAAATCCCACCTTGTCCCATTCTTGCAGTTCTACCGCTCGGACCAACTCATACACCATTTCCGGCAGTCGCTTTACATATTGCGCCACCAACTCTTTAAACTCAGCGTCTTCAACCGCAAGCGTCGAAAAAATCGGGGTATTGATTTCTTCACGCGGCTTCACTTGCAGATAACGTGCTGTCACTTCCAGCAATTGCTCTCGGTCCACCGGTTTACTGACAAAATCGTCGCAGCCAGCATCCAAACAGCGTTGTTTATCAGCCTTCATGGCATTAGCGGTAAGAGCAACTATAGGTCTTGTATAGCCCTGATTACGCAATAAAATTACCGCTTCCATGCCATCCATTACCGGCATTTGCATGTCCATGAAAATCAAATCAAAGTGCTGTTGTTGGGCCGCCTGTACTGCAAGTTGGCCGTTTTCCACCACAATCACCTGCGCGCCGGTCTTACGCAAATACAATGACAATAGGGTTTGATTTTCCTCCGTATCTTCCGCCAGCAATATCTTCCCTTCCAATCTATGGTTGCGGGCGCCACTAGCAGCGGGTGTCTCTTGATGTACCACAACCTGACTCACGTCGTTAATCCTGCGTACATCGTCCAAATGTCCTGTGGCAACGGTAAAATCAAAGCGGCTGCCAATGCCCGGTTGACTACTAACCTCCAGTGACCCACCCAACATCTGCGCCAGCCGCCTGGATAACGACAAACCCAATCCTGTGCCACCGAATTTTCTCGTCGTGGAGGAATCTGCCTGGGTAAATGCGTTAAAGATTCTGCTAATTTGTTCCTTGCTCAGACCAATGCCGGAATCAACAACGGTAAAGCAATATAACTGCCGTTCCCAGTCGCAACTTATCCGAATTTTCACATGGCCGCTGTGGGTAAACTTAATAGCGTTGCCGCAGAGGTTGATTAGTACTTGCTTCAATCGAATAACATCGCTGGCAATTTGTGCGGGCAAGGGAAACTCATATTCAATATTGAACGTCAAGCCTTTTTCCACCGCTTGCATACGAACCAATGCATCGACTTCCGCCAATAATTGGAAGGGCGACAAGGCTATGCATTCCACTTCCAACTTATCGGCTTCCACTTTGGATAAATCCAAAATATCGTTAATAATTTGCAGCAAATGTTTGCCGCTGCGTACTATGGTTCGAAACGCGTTTAACCGTTCGTCGACGCTTTGGTCGCTATCCAAAGAGGCGTCCGCAAATCCGATAATGGCGGTTAGCGGAGTGCGAATTTCGTGGCTCATATTAGCCAAGAACGCACTCTTGGCTTCGTTGGCGCGTTTGATCTCGGCCAGGTATTTTTCCCGCTCCCGCTGTGCTTGATTGGTGCGCCGCCCAACCACCACCGCGATCATGATGCCAATCGTGCCAGCGGCGGCGGACAACAATAACATCCAAGTGCGCGCTTCTGTGTTGGCGAGTGCGGCCTCGGTTACGGCTTGATTTGCACGCTGTTGTTGATACTCATAAAGTTGTGTCAATCGCGCTAATACCTGATCTTGCAACGGTATGGCCTGTTCTACCAGAATATTTTGCGCCTGACCTAACTCATCCTTTGCCATTAAATCCACGATGTGGTTTTGTAACGGAACGGCCACCCCCGATATACCGCCTTGTTCCCGAAGCAATTTTTGTTCGATTTCGGACAGGGGGCTGTTGGAAAGCGCAATGCGGGCTTGAGCAAACTTTGCGCCTTGGGAATTAAATCGCAGAAACTCCTCGTCGCGCTCGAAGGGATCGTCCAACAATATCATGCGTTGCAACAAAATCGTGCGCTCGCGCGCCGCCGCGCGCATTTGCACCACCAGTTGCATTTTAGCCATCCGGTCGCTCACGATCGCTTCGGCTCGGTTTTGAATTTTTTCCATCCCCCATAATCCCACTGTGGTGATAAAAACCATCAACGCCAGCATGGCGCCAAAACCGAAAAACAAGCCGATTTTCCTAGCGAGATAGGGTTCGTGATTTTGGGAGGTCAATGTTTCCATGGATAATGATATCCGGGTCGGCGCAGGCATTGTAAGAAAAACGGGCTACCCGAAATAATCGGATATCTAAGGATTTTCTTTAGAGTGGGCTCCTTGAAAAAAGGTCAACATCCCGCCTGCCATGGTGGCCGGCAGACGTGGAAAATAAGACAGGTTGTGGCGGTTGTGTATTTGCAGTACGTTAACGCAATTAACCCGGAATAACTATGTGGATAAATCGAGAATATGGTCTAGTAGACATCCAATAATGTGATGTCAAACAATAGTGAACCACAACAAAGGATTACATTTTTTCCAGCACCCGTATCCCCAGCAAATTCAATCCTAGCTTTAGTGTGCGCGCCGTTAACTCGCACAACAACAATCGCGTATTGCGACTGGTTTCGGTTTGCGCCTTGAGCACGGGGCAGGCTTCGTAGAAACTACTGAAAAGAGTTGCTAGTTCGAATAGATAGTTACACAAACGATGGGGCTCCAGGCGTTCAGCAACAGTGCTCAGAATGGACTCCAACTGAAACAACTGCAATGCCAATTGTTTCTCGATGGGCTCTTTTATTTCTATATGAGCAGCATGCAATCCGCTGATATCGGTATTCCCCAGTTGCTGTAAACCTTTGCGAAAAATGGATTGAACGCGAGTATAAGCGTATTGCAGATACGGCGCCGTATTGCCTTCCATTGCCAGCATTCGGTCCCAGGCAAAAACATAGTCTTTGACCCGGTCACTGGACAAGTCAGCGTATTTGATAGCCCCTACCCCGACGGTCTCAGCCACTTCTTGTTGTTGCGAGGCGCTTAAATCAGGGTTCTTACTGCTGACCACTTCCAACGCCCTGCGTTCGGCTTCCTCAATAAGTTGAATCAGGCGCACGATTTCGCCACTGCGGGTTTTAAATGGTTTACCGTCTTCCCCCAACACCGAACCGAATGGCACGTGTTCCAGCTTGACGCCGTGGTTCAGCCAGCCGGCCAATTCTGCGGTTTTAAACACCATGGCGAAATGCTGGCTTTGACGCGCATCGGTCACGTAAATCACTCTATCAGCATGCAACTCCCTAACGCGATAACGCAAACAAGCCAAATCAGTGGTGGCATAGAGATACCCTCCATCCGATTTTTGCACAATTAAAGGGAGTGGCTTATCGTCACGGCCCACGAATTCCGGCAAATATACCACCGTGGCGCCTTGGTCTAATTGCGTCAACCCTTTGTTGGACAGCTCTTCCATAGTGTCTTGCAGCGTTTCATTGTAGGAACTCTCACCTTTGGCGTCGTTGTCTTGCAGTGATACATCGAGACGCTCATAGACTTCACTGAAATAGTTACGCGAGGCCTTGACCAGCGCTTGCCACAACGCTCTGGTTTCGCTATCGCCGCCTTGCAGTGACACCACCCGTTGGCGCGCGCGTTCGGCGAAATTCTCATCGGCATCAAAGCGCTTTTTGGACTCTTGATACAACACATTTAGATCGCCAATGCTGTTGCCAGCATCCAACTTCCAACCTGAGTCGATGAGATGTTCGATCAGCATGCCGAATTGCGTGCCCCAGTCACCCAAATGGTTTTGGCGAATCACCTTATGCCCCAGGAACTCCAATACTTTGGCTATAGCATCGCCGATGATGGTACTGCGCAAATGCCCGACATGCATTTCCTTGGCGACATTGGGTCCGGAATAATCGACCACTACCGTTTGTGGATGGGAATCTTTTTCAATGGCCAAGCGGTCGTTATCCGCCAGCGTCAACAGTTGATCGGCAATAGCGCTGGGTAAAACGCTCAGATTGATAAAACCCGGCCCGGCGATTTCAGGCGCTTCACACAAATCACTCAACTCCGCGTTGGTGCATATTGCTTCGGCGACATCGCGTGGTTTGCGTTTTAACGCTTTGGCCAGACTCATGGCCACATTGGCCTGGAAGTCACCGAATTTGGGATCTTGAGTAGGACGCAATAAAGGATCGATATCTTGATAATCCTCGCCAAAGCTTTTCAGGATCGCTTGTTGTAGCTTGATTTTTAAAGCAGTGTATAAGTCACTCATATTGTTTGGATTCTTGATTCGCTGATTACGTTTGAAGGCGGCCTATTATAACCACATGGAAGCGGGAAAAGAAGAAAGAGACCGAGGGGACCTTTGTCGGAGCAGGACTGCGCACCGCGACCGGCACCTTTGACGCCGGTCGGCCCTGAAAACGGCGATAATGCTCTACGCAGAAGTTCTACGCCTCAGAACGATACTGCGCGAGGTAAAGATTCTTGGGATTTACGGTTCCGATACGTATTCCACACCCACCAACTCCAAAACCGGGGCATACCATTGCCATTCATCAGACCTATATCTTTCCATTGCCGCGGTAAAGGCGCATCACCGGCTTGAGAAAGCTCCTTTTCCCATAAAGCATCATAGTCTCTTAGCAGATTCCAATTGAAGAACAAAGCATTGTTTTGTAGAGATTCTTTTAACACCCGTCTTGATCGTTGCGATATGGCGCCAGGCCGTCTCGCAAAAAAGACAACGGTGTCACCGCCACATAGGTAGTAAATCCTTCTGGAACAAATTGTTGCCGGCGTCGAATCCCGGCTTGAATGGATTCGCCATAGGGTAAGCCCCATAACGCTTCGTTCCATGGCACGCCGCTATCGCGATGATATACGATAATGTCACTATTATTTATTATGGTATTGTAAGCATCGATGACCGCAAGTTCGGTTCGGTCATAATAGAAATCCGAAAACCCTTGAGAAGTATTTGCCGCGTGTGCGCAAGACCAAAACGGTGTTAATATAATCAACACTAACAATGAAAATGAATGAATGCATTTATTTTTTGGCATGGCTAGTATCCTTTCTTGTAGCATTGCGTGATTGCAGAGATTATCTTGAAACTTATGCCATAATTTATTAGACGATAATTATTTCGTGGTTTGAAAAATTGAATGAATAAACCTAATTATCAAAATGGCAGCATTGTGAATTTGATGAGCGCCGTTTGCGCGGCTTGTGACGCAACGATTTCCCCCTACAATCCTCATCCTGACCTTTCCATGGAGGAGTTAAAAGAGTCGAAAAACATTATTCTCCTGCTCATCGACGGCTTGGGTTATCACTATGTCAAACAACATGGCGCCGGCAGTACCATCGAGAAACACCTTAAGACGTCCATGACATCGGTTTTCCCCACCACTACATCGTCGGCCATTACCACCTTTGCCACCGCCTTGGCGCCGATGCAACATGCCGTCACCGGCTGGTTTATGTACTTCAAGGAACTGGGTTGTGTCAGCGCTGTGTTACCGTTTACCACCAGAGCCACAATGCAGCCACTAAACGGCGATAGAGTTTCGATATCCGAAGTGCTGCCACTAAATCCGGTATTTACCCATTTGAATCGCTTGTCTTATGTGGTCAACCATAAACGTATCATTGAATCCAGTTACAGTGTGTTGACTACGGTGGGAGCGGAAAGAGTCGAATATTACGGTTTGTCGGATTTTTTTGCGCAAATCATTAACCTGGCCAAAATGAATGATGCGAAAAAATATATCCATGCCTATTGGGCCGATTTCGATGCGTTGTGTCATGTGCATGGCGTGGACAGTGACATAGTCCACCAGCACTTCAAAGATCTGGACGAAGAATTCGCCGAACTGCTAAGTTTTTTACAAGGCACGGACAGCGTTGTCATTGTAACCGCCGATCATGGCCTTATCGATTGCGATACACAAACCATTGTTCATCTGGATAACCACCCGGAACTGGCGCAGATGCTGACTTTACCTTTGTGCGGCGAGCCAAGAGTGGCGTATTGTTATGTTAAGCCCAACAAAACCGGCGCTTTCGAAAATTATGTGCAACATCATCTCGCGTCGCATTGCGAACTACATCGCAGTGAAGACTTAATCGCGGAAAATTATTTTGGTTTAGGTGAGGCCAATAGCAGACTTGCCCAGCGCATAGGTGACTATACTCTCATTATGAAATCGAACCATGTCATAAAAGATTGTCTAACGGGTGAAAAACCATTTACGCAGATTGGTGTTCACGGTGGTTTGGATGACCGGGAACTTATGGTCCCGCTTGTTGTTGTCCGTTGTTAGTGGTCTTTTATAGTTGATGCGTGTCAACGTCCCCCGGTGAAACCACATTTTACTCAAGAAGGTGAATCGAAATGATAGTACGAATGTTAACGGGAGCCGCTTTGTTATTGTTGGGTTATTACATAGGCCGGGAAGTCGGCCGCACTGAACCCATTCGCAAGGAACTGGAAGAAGCGCGCCAAGAAGATAAAAAGCAAGCTAAGAAAAAAGTGCCGAAAACGGATAAATAAGTCATAGCGACACAAGCCGCAATCAGCGATTTCACTTCCCCCGTTCCGACACGGTGCAGTATGACCGGTGCCGCCACTTTGCGCCATAAGCGAATATTCAGCATATCCGCCGCAACGGAAAACGCCATCGCAAAATAAATATATTCGTTGTTCGTTGTTCGCAATTATATGTTCGGTACCGATGGTTTACTTTTGTTGATTCACTGACGTTTCATCGGTTTGTGGTTTGCGATGAAAATGGTTGCCTACAATCCAACCTATGACTATGCCTATGAACAGCACGAACAATATCATTAATGAGCGAGACATGGATAAAGTCCAGAATAAAAAGTGCAGTTCAACTACGGCAACATTTTGAATAATAAAAACCAACACCAGGGCGGCCAACACCAGGCCAGTGATCAATTTGACATTTGTCGGTATCGTCATTGTTGTTATCCTTAAACTGTTGGTCGATTACACATTGTGAAATTGAGAGCTTTTTATGAGTACGAGACATTAACATAAATTATTTTTTGTTTCTTTTAGTTTTTCCATCCATTGCAAATACATAATGCGTTACGGCTGCCAAGGCGACCAAGC
>JASFLF010000111.1:0-8343 GCA_050118235.1 Gammaproteobacteria bacterium
TCCTGTCCGCTTGGCCCTACGATAATGGCTGTTTGAGGACCTTGAACAACCGGCTTAGGTGTGGTCCGCGGTGACCTAAAGGGTTGGGCGCTGTCGATAGCTGAGAAACTGCACATAAATATTTGTTCTGATGATGCGGAACCGGCGGAACCATATTCATCAGATTGCAGCTCATAGGTTGCAGAGGTAATTAAATATTCTTTATTTTGATCATCCCGAGGATACTGGGTTAACGTAAATAGCGCTCCAACCATCAACCCTCGAGCATTACCTTGACCTTGTGCTTGCGTGTATTTCGCATGCAACTCTTCCACCCGTACGCGCACGTATTCATCGCCCTCGGTTTTTTCAGCGTATTCACCCGGATAGTCGTATACCTCGTATTGGTCTTCAACATGTCCGTACGGCTGGTTAAGTTTTGCATTTAGGTCCGCCTTGGGTTTTTCAAAATTAAAATCGTTTAAAGCATACGAACCCGGCTGGACTTCCTGGGCAACAAACCAGTCAAAGATATGGTCGCGTTCGCGACGCATGGTTTCTTCCGGGGGATAATAAGGCACTTCTTCGTAGTCCGATACCGTCTCATGTGCCTCGATAGAATCAGACAACACTAAAGTATGTTTGCCGTCTTCATGGGTGAAATAGTAATACATGCCCTCTTGTTCCATGAGCCGGCTGACAAAATTAAAATCGGTCTCGCGGTATTGCACGCAATACTCCCACTCCCGATAGGTGGCACTTAATTTTTCTTCAAAATCGGTGAACCCCTGGTCGCGAAATACTTGCTTTATGATGTCCGGGGCTTTTTGTTTCTGAAAAATCCGGCAATCCGCCGTGCGGGTGAGAAACCACAACCAGGGTTTAAGAGTAAGTTGGTAGGAATAAAAATTTTCCGCCAAACCGACAAAACAAAACCGGCTCACAAAGCCATTGAAAAACCGGCTTTCATTGCCATCCATTTTGAGGCTCACGGTGACATTTTGACCCAGCAAATTGTCCAGATTAATATTGGCATCCCTGCTGACTACATCCAGTTGGTATTCAAACAACCGCCCCATATGCTCCGTAGCGGTCATGCGCTGAAATAATAAAACGTCATCGCCCAGCGGCGTGGATACTTCGACTTCCCTTGATCCTTGCAGGCCAGACATGAGATTATCCTATTATTTATTAGTATGAAATCTAAAAAATATTTACTAATTATAAACAACCAAAAAAATATATTTAGTTAATCTACATCAAGACAATCTACATTAAGTTTACATTTTGTATGGTGTTTAGGATTTGATTTATATTAGTTGGGTGCTTGTTGAGAATTTGACAAATAGTACCGTAAGCACCGATACCCAAAAGAGAAAAATACATTTACACCATATAGTCAAATAGTAGACATATTTTTAGTAACCACACACCACTGAGCAGCTTTTTAATATGAAACCCTATTCCGAATCCTGCGATCAAAACAAATATCCAATATTAGAAGTTCTGCGAAAAGAATTTGCACACGCCAAACATGTGCTGGAAATCGGCAGCGGTACCGGACAACACGCGGTATTTTTTGGCGAACAACTCCCCAACCTCATCTGGCAGACCAGCGACCGGCTGGAGTATCATGCCGGGATCGAACTGTGGCTCAAGGACAGCAATTT
The DNA here is from genome assembly GCA_050118235.1 of Gammaproteobacteria bacterium. GTDB lineage: Bacteria > Pseudomonadota > Gammaproteobacteria > SZUA-152 > SZUA-152 > JAJDNG01. The sequence goes on from JASFLF010000111.1 coordinate 1,650, forward strand.
AGAAAATGTATTGCCGCCGATGGAATTAGATGTGTCATTGGATCATTGGCCGCAGCAAACCTATGATGCGATATTCAGCGCCAACACGGCGCATATTATGTCCACGCGTGAAGCAGAACATATGTTTAACGGCGTCGGCAACCTCTTGCGGCCGGGAGGTCGGTTTTGTTTGTACGGCCCATTTAATTATCACGGCCAATACAGCAGCGAAAGCAACGCCCGCTTTGATCAATGGTTAAAACAACGCGACCCCGATAGCGGCATTAAAGACCTCGACGATTTAATTCAATGGGCGGAGCAATCCGGACTAACATTGGCAAATGACTACGAAATGCCGGTCAATAACAGGATTTTGGTATGGGTAAAACAATAATTCCACTCGCGTCAGAAATTTCCTAAGTCAATTTCAGTATTTCTCCTCTTCAAATAACACAAGGTGCGATTTGACAATGGTGCTCTTATTGGACTTTGCGATTTAGCCTGACATCCAATCCTAAAAGACAAGTATTACCGGTCAGAATATGCACAATTTAGTGTATATTGATGCACGGGGAAAAATTCAGGAATCATTAGGGCTGTGGACTACCAAACCAACAATAAAAAAACCGGAGCACGCACCGGCGATCTTGTAAACAATAGGCTTGTAAACAATAGGAATGCAAACAATGTGGGCAATGGTGCTATGTGCCGTTCTCCATCACATATTCCCGGCGACATTAGCACGGGTAACTCGCCGAGGAATCCATACGGCAATTCACCAAAATTAAGTAGTGTCGCAACAAGCAGCACCGCCCGGAAACCTCCACCCAAGTCATCACCCAATGCCAGCCAATCCACTCAAGAGAGCGGCAAATTAGGCAATGGTAAAGCCAGCCCAGCCAACCGCCAGGTCTGCACGCGCGGTGGCCCCATCAGTATGGTCAGCGGCGAAGAACTGTTGGAACAAACGGACTTCGAACTGTCGGGACCGTTGCCTCTCATTTGGAATCGAACTTACCGCACCAGCCACAGCCAAGACGTCGGCTTGGGCGCGGGATGGTCGGCGTTTTATTTCGCACGTTTGCTGGTTAAAGATAAAAAAATCATTTACGCCGACGGTGAAGGCCGAAAAATACTGTTTTCCCGGCCCGCCGGGGGCGACGGCTGCCGTAACACGGTGGAACGACTTACGCTGTATTGTGATGACACCAGTGACGACAATTGTGACGATAATTATGACGACAATTGTGACGACAATAGTCAACTGCGCGTCGTCACTGAGGACGATATCACTCTGCTGTTCAAAGGCTGCGGCGAAATAAAACCTCTGCATACCATTCGTAACGGTAATGGCCATAGTATCAATTTTCAATACAGTGCCTCCGGACGCTTGAGCCATGTTGTCGATAGCGCCGGGCGAAGATTAAAGCTGGAATACAATATCACCGATCGCTTGCAATCGATCAGCGTATTGGATGATAAGGGCAAGCCGCTCGGCAGACCGTTGGTGCAGTATCGTTACAGCAACCAGGGCGACTTGATTGCCGTGGTCGATGCCGCCGGTAACGCTCAACATTTCGAATATCAAAATCACGTCATTACCAAACGCACGACTAAAGACGGTTTCAACTGTTATTTCGAGTGGGACCAATATGACATACACGGCATGTGCATACACCATTGGGGCGAGCACCATATTTACGACTATCGCTTCGAATACGATGAGGCAAGCAAAATCACCAAAAGTACCGATGGTCGTGGCAATACGACGGTTTTCCACTACAACCATCTGGGGCTGATCACCAAGGAGATTGATCCGGAGGGCGGCGTAAAGGAATTCGAATACGATGACGACGGTCGATTATTGCTGGAACGCGACCCTATGGGTAACACCACGCGTTACAGCTACGCTGCCGGCGGAAAGCTGACACGAATCGTTAACCCTTTGGGGCACACCACCCGCTTGACTTACGACGGCGCCGGCCGCTTAAACTCGATAATCGATGCTAAGGGCCTGCGGTGGCGGCGCAGCTACGATGCCAAAGGCAGAGTAGCCAGCGCCAGCGCCCCCCAAGGCCAGGCGGTCCAATATCGTTACGATGAGCACGGCAATCCTACTGTCATCACTGATGCCATGAGGCGCAACCAGCGCCTGGAATGGAACGACAAAGGCCAACTCCTGGCCAAAACCGATGCCGCGGGTAGCCGCCAGGAGTACCACTACGACCACTTAGGCCGCATTACTGAAGTTCACGAGCACGGCAGCCAAGTCACCAAATATTTTTACAATCCTATGGGTCGAGTGACTCAAGTCTTACATTCTAACGGCGAAAGTGTGCAGCTCAATTACACACCCGAAGGGCACCTGGCCCGCTACGTCGACGCCCAGGGACGCACTACCCAATATCGCTACAACGGTTTAAGCCAACCCGTTGAGCGTATCAACCCACATGGTCAAACCTTTAAATACGAATACGATGCCGAACGCAACCTCACCGCGCTAATCAACGAAAACGGTGAGCGCTATGAACTGCATTACGATAAAAACAATCGCTTGGTCAAGGAAGTGGGCTTCGATGGCCGCGTGCAACACTACGGCTATGACGCCGCAGGACATTTAGTCAGTCACACCGACGGCATCAACCGCATCATCCAGTTCAAGCGGGATGCCTTAGGTCAGTTGCTCAAGAAGTGGTCCTCCGATCAAGACATCAGCCGGTATGAATATGATCCGCTGGGCAGATTGGTCCATGCCATCAACAAAGATTCTGAATTGGAATTCAAATACAGCGACAACGGTCAGCTAATCGAAGAGCGTCAGAACGGCGTGCGCCTGCGTCACGAATACGACTTAAACAGCCAACGCAGCACCACTTTATTCAACAACGAACACATCGATTACGAATACAATGCCCAGGGTCTGTTTAAACGCATCGCTTACAATGGCCACACCTTAACCAGCGTTACCCGAAACGCCCGGGGCCAGGAAATCGCGCGCACTTCAGGGGCCATAAGCAGTTTTTTTGAATACGATCCCATGGGGCGTTTGATCCGGCAACGCTCCAGCAAAGACCAAAGCCCCATCCTGGAACGAAATTACCAATACGATAAATCCGGTAACTTACAGCAAATCGACGATTTAAAATTCGGCAAAACCATATTCAAATACGATGCCTTGGACCGCTTGCAGGCGGTGGAAGGATTAATTCCGGAACGCTTCAGCTTCGATCCCGCAGGCAATTTGCTGGACGCCCGCGAAGCCTTTGCCGGAAGCCACGTCAAAGGTAACCGCCTCAAGGTTTTTCAAGACTACCGCTTCGAATACGATGACGCCGGCAATCTCATCGGCGAGAAAAAAGGTAAAAAACAAATCCGCTATTATTACAACACCCAAAACCAACTGGTGAAAGTCGAAAAAGGCGGACAAACCTTCCAATACGCCTACGATCCCTTAGACCGGCGCATCAAAAAACACGGCGCCTTTGGCCAGACCAATTATGTTTGGGACGGTAATGTGCTGTTGTGCGAACAACGCCAAGATATAAAAATAACATACATCCACGAGCCCGGCGGCTGCAAACCGTTGTGCCAAATCCGAGACGGCGGTGTTTACTATTACCATAACGATCACTTAGGCACCCCACAAACCGTTACCGACGTCAATGGCGAAGTGGTATGGGAAGCCCGCTACAAAATCTACGGCAATGTCATCACCTGCGATACTAAAGCCATAGACAACAACATCCGTTTCCAAGGCCACTACTATGATCCCGAAACCGGCCTGCACTATACCCGCAATAGGTATTACCACCCGGTAATTGGGCGATTTATCCATCAAGATCCGAACGGACTGTTGGGTGGGAATAATCTCTATGAGTTTGCGCTGAATCCGATGGCATGGAATCCGTTTGGGTTGAGTTGCGAAGAAGGATATTTATCGCTCATATTTGATGGGCGCCACGGCATTTATTGAAGAATCTAGTTCCCCCTGTTTTACACATTGTTTTATGTATTGTTTTATGCGACGCGTTCAGCTTCTGTTCAGCCAGCCAACCTTTATTCAGCTCGCATTCAGCAAACTCAGTCTTTTAAGTCCTAAACGACGGGTATTCGTATTTATGCCGTTTAAGTCGGTATACAAAAGCGAAAACCGTGAGGAGGATTTATGAACAAGACAATACTGGCTTTGACAACTACGGTGGCGTTAGCGCTTTCTTCCAATGTGATGGCGGAACATAGTCGACATGATCGGCATGACCGGCACGATAGCCATCATGATAAGCATGCAACTTATGCCAGGGTCGTGCATGTGGATCCGATATATAAAACCGTACGAGTCAGTTACCCGGAAAAACAATGCTGGCACGAGCAAGCCAGAGAACCGGTAAAGCACCGTGTGAATTATGTGGCACCTGAAAAGCTAATTCTGGGCGGCATCATCGGCGGTGTCATCGGACACGAACTGGGAAGAAATCATAATCAGGAACTGGCCACTGTCACAGGAGCCGTGATTGGTACCGCAATCGCCCATAGCGCCAATGCTCAGTATTATCACACTGGCGAATACCGCACCCACCCCAGTAAACATTGCCGGGTGGAAACCCATTACCGCACTGAACAACAATTAGCAGGTTACCGGGTAACTTATCGATACAAAGGCGATTTGTATACCACGCGCATGCGGGAACGCCCCGGCAAACGGATTCCGGTCAACGTTGAAGTGACACCGGAAAGAAGCCAGCACCGTCATTAATGGAGAAGCTGCTCAATCCCAAATAAAAAGCCCGGAAATGCAACCTTCCGGGCTTTAACTCACTACAAGGCAACACATAACTACGCTACGTTGGATTTGCCTTCTCCCTTGTCACTCGGTTTCAAATAAGTTTGCAGCACTTTATAAAAATGCCTTACATCCACAGGCTTTGTCAGATAGTCGTCGGATCCGGCAGCCAAACACTTGTCCTGGTCCTCTTTCATGGCGTTGGCCGTGATATTTACTATGGGCCTGGTATAGCCTTCTGCACGAAGTTTCCGGGTGGCGGTGAGCCCATCCATGATGGGCATTTGTACGTCCATCAAAATCAGATCGTACGAGCAGGTCAACGCCTTTTGCACCGCCATCAAACCGTTGTCCACGACTTCAACGCTAGCGCCTGCTTTAATTAAGTATTTAGCGATTAAATCCTGATTATCGGGACTGTCTTCCACCACCAATACATGGCCGCGGACACTATTCGCAATGATACACTCAGCGTCTTCAGTGGTTTCGACTTGCATATCTTCCAGGCAAGTCGCCATTTTCAACGGTTGAATATCGCCAACAGCAATGGTGAACTGGAACGTACTGCCCACTCCTTTCTCGCTGGTGACAGATACGTCACCGCCCAGATTTTGCGCCAATTGGCGGGCTATACACAAACCTAAACCGGTACCACCGTATTTGCGGGTGGTGGAGGAGTCGGCCTGGGAAAACGGTTTAAATAAGCGGCCTAATTCCTCCTCCGTCATTCCAATACCGGTGTCGATCACCTGGATTTTGAGTTGCGCAGTTTCCGGCAAATAGCCCATAGCCACGGTAACTCCGCCTTGTTCGGTAAATTTCAAGGCATTGCCGCACAGGTTATAGATAATTTGTTTCAATCGAGTAGGATCGGAAATGATTTTACACGGTAGGGGAAATTCATATTTCACTTCAAAATGAAGCCCCTTATCACGAGCCCTGGCGCCGAAAATGGATTCCACATCGTGTATTATGCGGGCGGAGTGCACTTCAAGCTCTTCGATCACTAGCTGCCCTGCTTCGATCTTCGATAAGTCCAGTATGTCGTTGATAATCCGCTGCAAGTGGGAGCCGGCGCGAATGATGGAGTCGATTTCGTGTTCGATGTCTTCGCGGCTCTGGTCTTCATCACGCAACATGTCCGAGTAGCCCAGAATGGCGGTAAGTGGCGTGCGGATTTCGTGACTCATGTTGGCCAGGAATTCACTTTTGGACTGGTTGGCGGCATCGGCCGCTTCTTTGGACTTGCGCAATTCTTCGGCTTCAAGTTGACGTTCCATCATGACGCTGATCCAGCTGCCGATGAGGTTGACCAAATCTTGGTCGGCTTCGGTAAAGGGATGTTTTACGGGGGTACGATTGGAAAAATTCACCGTGCCGAATTTCTTGCCGTGCACATTGATGCTGCAGCCAATATACGATTGCATGCCTAAAAAAGCGGCAGCCGGATGATCTTTGTATTGCGACTCGGCAACGTGGCTGATGGCAATGGTTTCCGGGGCGGAGAAAGTCACCTGACAGAAAGTTTTGTCCAATGGCAGCACAATACCTCTTTTTGCCGGCAGGTCGCCCATGACGACCGTATTTAAAAATTCCGAGGCATTGTTTTCCGGATCTTGCCGCCCTACTTTGCCGACCTCACAACCCAGGAGCCTACAGCCCAGACGTAGGGTTTCATCGATTTGCTCATCAAAGGTCAGGTCGGGCCGGGAAATGATTTCGTGCAGAGCACGAATCCGCCGGCCCTGTTCGATCATCAGTTCTTCATTGGACTTTGGTGTATTTGTCGAGTCTGTTGACATGGTTTTTCCGAATGAGATAAGTACAATTCATTTTCAATGATTATCGGTAAGGACATGGAAATTCTTAACGATTTCAAGCCAAGATGCCACACTAACACATTGACTGTAAGAGGGAAAAGCATGCGTCCCGGAC
>JASFLF010000112.1:0-8317 GCA_050118235.1 Gammaproteobacteria bacterium
CAAGGCGGCTGGCCTTTGCCAGGTCGGTTGCGGCATCCGCGGTCACTTGCTCCGCCAGCGCCTGCACGCGCGCATCCAAATCCGCCGGCAACTGCAGATCATTGTCGCTGGGCGGGACTTGATCGCCGGCCAACAGGCGCCCTTGGGCATATTGCACTAGAGAGTCCACTGTGTAGCGTGTCCCCCGGCGCAGGCCCGCGGGAATTTTGATCATCCCATAAGTGTCGATGCTAATCACGGTGGCCGGAAAGGCCAGACCGACCGGGACGGCCGCGGCCGGCAGATAAGGGCCAAGGTCAACATCTATGGTGATATTTTGCCGGTAGTTGGGCTGGGTATGATCGAGCAGACTGATCTCGCCAAACTGCAACTTCCGTTTGACATCCGAGGTCCGTGATTTGTGCCAGCTTACACCATCGAACTCATCAAAGGTCTCGACTTTGAGATAAGCCCCGTGCTTAGCCCGCATATAGGCGACCACCACATTGGCGGGAACCCGGCTTGGTTGTTGCTCGCCGCGGATATCAAACGATTGCTCAAACCCCCGGTATCGGTACTGCTCCTCGCTCTGGCCGCTACTTTCGCCACTACTTTCACCGCTACCCTGGCCGTTTTGACCCGTTCCGGTGTTATTCATCGGAACGGGACTCTGCCCCTCACCTTGCGCCCCGGTTGACGAGCCACCGAAACCGGAGGATTCCGTATCCGTTTCGGCCTTATCCTGTTGTTGCGGTTTGTCGGCTTGTTGCTCCCAGCTTTTGTCATGATAGTACTGATCGGCCGCGCCGTATCGGCTGCCAAAATTCGCCGCCTCAAACCGTGGCAACACCAGATAAATAACGGTGGAAGTCAAGATCAATAACACAATGACATTGGCCCGATGCCCCACCGGCCAGTGCATGGGACCTGCGGACACGGCGCTTTGTCGCAGGCGCCGGTCCATAAAATAAAACCCCATGCAGATACTGGTCGCGATTACGTAGCCAATGACAAAAAACAAGTACGCGCCCGATTTGGACTCGGCCGCGCCGACTAACAGCAAGATAAACGAGGTCAGCAAGACGAAATAAAAGTGCCTGTCCTCTTTGAAGGTCAGGTTCAGGGCCAACTGCACAAAGGCCAAAAACCAAGTCAGCGCGACAACCAGATTCGCGTTAAAGATCAAAAATACAAACAACAACAGGCCAAACACGGCCATGGCATCGGAGAGCGGCTTGATCTTCTCTATGGCCTCACGGTTCCGCCAGGACAGGTACAAGGCAAGAAAATTGCCGCCACCCAACACCAACGTGGCAAGTATGACGGTGGCAGGGTGATAAAGCGGGGACACGGCACCCGCAAAGGCAATGGCGAACGCCCAGCCAAGCCAAAAATGAACTCTGACATGACCAATCATACCCTGAACAGCTCTTCCAAACGCGTGAGGCGGCTAACACTCCAGGTGATGCGGTTGCCGTGGCGCACGCCCTGCCGCTGTTGATAACTGGCCAAAGGCGTGATAAAGCTCTGATCCACCATGTCGATATCAAGATGGGTAATATGCCCGTCTATCATGCCTACAATGCGATCGGTATCCTTGGCTGAACGATGGGTAAACGTCATTACTGTATTGACATCGCCGAACTCGGCTAAGGACTCACCGAGCACTTGCGGATACGGTACCGATCCATCGGACCTGACCCGCGCCAGCCGCTCAAGAAACTCGTGACTGCCCTGGGCCCCGGGCATGACGCTGAAAGAAGTCGCCTCTCGACCCCGGCCGTAGACATAAACCCCGATATTGTTCTTGATCGCGTACTCTATGACCGAGGCGGCGATCTGCACCGCGTACTCGAAAGTAGTCTCCGGCAGTTCGCCGATATCAAACGCGGCGCGCTGATCCAGCACGACCAGGATCGTCGGCCGGTCATAGCTGTCGTATTCTTTAATCACCAACTCTTGGTGACGCGCCGTGGCGCCCCAGTGCACCCGTTTCAGGCTGTCACCATAGCGGTATTCGCGCAACCCGGAGAACTCATGATACGAGCCGGCATTGGCCGACTGGATAATCCCATCCACCCCATGACGGCTGTACGCGGCATAGGCCAGATGGTTAATGGAAAAAGTCCGTGGCAAAACCAGCACGGTTGCCGGCTCTGTGGGCAGTGTCCTGGCCCGGCTCACCACCCCAAAGGGATAAGAGGATTCGAGGCTCACCGCATCCAGTGTAAACGCGCCGCGCACCTCACAATGCACACTAACGGTAAAGCGATGGTCGGCAGCCACCACCGGCAAAAACGAGCATACTCGCGGCGTGGTGATATTAAATGGCAGGTGCTCACAAAGCTCGATGTAGAATAACTTTCGTCTCGCCTGAATATGATACTCCAAAGTCAACTGGCCACCGGCCTTGCCCACGCTTGCCTGCTTTCGCGTGACGCGCACATCGCGCAGCATAAGCCACGGATAAATATAAGAGAGCAGCAGCACCCCCAGGATCAGGGCGAACAGCCCGTATAACAGGGCTAGGCCACGGTTCCAGGCGATAACAAACACCACCAGCGCCAGCAACCACAAAAAACGGTGGAGGTTAAAATGCCTTTTGAGCCTGTTCCAGTTCGTGGATCTCATCGCCAATGTGTTCCGGCGTTAGTGTTCAGGACATTGTGCAGACATTAGTGTTCGGGATTGTCCGGCACAGGCACCGAGATCAGCAATTCCTTGAAAAAGACCTGTTGGGCCCGCGGCTCATACAGTCCGCTGTCACGGAAGATAAGCCGGTGCCCCAAGACCGGTTGTGCCAGCTTGTGAATGATTTCGGGGGTGACATACTTTTTGCCGTTCAACAGAGCCAGGGCTTTACCGGCCTTCATCAGAGCCAGTGAGCCACGCGGGCTGGAGCCAAGGCGTACCGCATCGTGCTGGCGGGTGGCGCGCACCAGTTTGGCAATGTATTCCAACATCCTCGAGTGTATTGCCACCTTTTCCACCACGCTTTGCAACTTAGTCAACTGGGGCCCGTCCATCACCGCTTGCAATGCATCCAGGGGATGGCCGGTCTGTTGAGAATTCAGGATGCGGATCTCATCCTCCTCGCCCGGGTAACCCAGAGAGATGCGCATCAAAAACCGATCCAACTGCGCCTCGGGCAAGGGATAAGTGCCGCTGAACTCCACCGGATTCTGTGTGGCCACCACCATAAACGGCTCATCCAGTTGGTGGGTCTTCCGGTCGATGGTTACGGTGCGCTCCGACATGGCCTCCAGCAACGCGGATTGCGTGCGCGGCGTGGCCCGGTTGATCTCATCGGCCAGTAATATATTGGTGAACACCGGCCCGGGATGAAAATGAAACTGATGCTCTTCCAAATTGAAAATGCTGATGCCGGTAATATCCGAGGGGGTCAAATCCGGCGTGCACTGCAGACGGCGAAAATCCATATTCATAGACCTCGCCAGCGCCTTGGCCAGGGTCGTTTTGCCCAGCCCCGGCGCATCCTCGATGAGCAAATGGCCCTTACTCAACAAGGTTGCCAGGGTTAACAACAGGGCATCCTTGTTGCCTAACACCACCCCCGCAAGGTTTTCATAGAGGCGTTGCAAGGCGCTGGATTCTTCTTCCATATATTGTTCTCTAAATCAGGGACGTTTAAATGATGAACAGCTAACAGGTGTTCCGGCACATTATATTTTCCAGAATTACCGTCCTTCCGTTACCCCGTTTTTCCGGGAAATCGTCATGGCTAAATGACGTAAAGGAATTGCCCGACTATAAGAAGAATAGACGCCCTCTTTTCTCAAGTCCACTGCTTATTCGCCGTTAACGGTCTGTTTTACAGTTCGGTGCTTTTTCCGGCGTGATGCCTAGAGTGTTTATTGAATGTATCCCAGAATTCGGCGCAGCTAAGAGCACCAACCACCAACTCTCGTTCTTCCAGTTCCATAAATTCAACGCATTCCCCGACGTTCAAGCTTATTGCCTTTTGAGATATATTGCGAAATCCACCATTGGCTAATTTGATCTTATACGTAAACGATGATTTAGGACTAAAGACTTCTTCTCCAATATCTTTGAGCGCATGATCCACTTCTTCTGCAATTTTTTTGTTTACTATTTCCGAATCCGTTGAGGAAGATATGGCAGTCATCGCATACGCACTCAACGTTTTTCCCACGATATAGTCGAAGTCGATCCCGAAAAACATTGAATCCGACCTGTCGATTCCAACAATCAGGCCCCGGTCCAAAACGGAATATTCTTGATGGTAGCTGTCTAGTTCCAGAGATTTGCAGCCCATAAATAATAGTGACAAAAAAGCCGATAGAAGTAATTTCATAATTCAGTTACACAAATTCATTCAATCCATACTGTAGCGCGGTTTCAGCTCGAGTGCTTTGAGCGGATAGACGCGCGAAGCTGAAAAACATTACCTTCGGGATCATGCATACGGTATACGTACCAAATTGCCACTCTTTTTTACTATTATCGAGTTAACCGTCGCACTCCGCTGCCAACTCGCGAGCTGTATCATGATCATCTATAAAGAACACCGGCTTTATCGCAGCATCTTCACGACGAATCGGCGGCACACTAATTGTTATGGTTTCTGCGATTCGTTTTGGTATTTGATGCACCACCAGATGAAACGCCCCTGATTCAAGCCATACAAACGTATCATCACCATCACAACCCTTCAAATTTGCAACATTTTTATAAAGATCAGCGAGCCGCAAATAATCTTTTGCCTAGCTCACGGCCCCGGCTTGTATTGATGACTAGTATTCCGTTAACTCAATTCAATGCCTATTTTGCCACAGTTCGATGTATAGTTTCCTCAAGTTTTGGTACATAACTGATTAGCTCACTAATATTCATTGGCTTGGCATTATTGTCAAAAACCTGAAGACCAGATGATGTATTAACCACGATAGCAAAAAGCTCTTTACTCCCATACCACCATCTGGTGGATGAATCCACACGACTATAGATGTCTATTTTTTCCACGGGAATCAGCGTTACTCCCGCGACTGTTATCACCTCACCTATTCGCAATTGACTCATTGTCTGCTCGATGTAAATGCTGTCCACAAGGCACTAACAGTAATAGGCGAAAATACAAAGGCGAATACTGTAAAAACGACTTGCAGCGGAACAATACGTACTTTTCCTCTGCTGTCCAGATAGACGATTTCCGTTTGAAAATCTGGTTCCAAGTAAACGGTGGCGCGACTGAGATTTGACACGAATACGTCTAACGGTCCGAAAAAAGTCCATAACCGGCCGGTATCCGCGGGATCGTCGAGCCCTAATCTTAAGCGGAGGTAGAAACTTGCTATATGAATAGTCTTAAAAACATCCTTAACAAACTTTAATAAGCGATAGCGAAATCTCGCGTTCCACAACAGATTCATTACTGCGCTAACATTTGCTGGTTTGTTTTTGGGTTTCTTTTTCGTTTTCTTATTTTTTTTTATTTTCCGCGGTTTGTTATCCGCTGCCTTAGTTTGATTTGCGATACTAAATTTGACAACGCCGAATAACCACTGAACCGCTATATCGGAATGGTATTTTTCATGCCGCTGAATGCTGAATTTAACGTCAAAGGGTATCGCCAGTAGCGCTACAATCAGCGCAAACAGTATTGCCACAACGATCACGCAAGGCGTTTCCTGTCAGTCTTCTGCTTTGGTTTTCTTAGCACTAGTCTTTGCGACGGTCTCGGCCACTTTCTCCAATACGGATGCGGTACCGGATTTTATCGGCTCTAATCTGACGCCGTCTTTATTAATGATAAGAACAGCCACCGGCTTCACTCCCCCGCCGCCGCCCGTTCCGCCTCCAGTGCCTTCCCCTTTTGTGGGCTCTTTGCCGGTACCGCCACCGGCCCCGAATCCAAAACCGACACTCACCAATGGGATGATGGTATTGTCTCCAATGGTAAGTGGCTCGCCCACGACGGTTTTCGAGTTTAGCAAGCGTTCGATTTCTTCCACCGCTTGTTTAAACAGCGTTTCGACATTTTCCATTTCTGTTTTCTCCTCAAATTATCTTCTGAGTACCACATATTAGCGCTTCATTTTCTGGATAAATTGTGATTTGTCAATTCAATGACACTAATTTAATAGAATACAAACTGCAATGAATCTATTCAATATAACATGCGTTGACAACGATCATGGTTAAAATCTAACCATTCTGGTAAAAATTCCACAGTTTAAATGTTGTCAGATTTATTTCTTACCTATTGCTGAAGTGGTTCAGGTTTACACCGTGCGGTGTATCCAAAGCGTTGGCATTGGTTTGAGCTTGCTTAGAGTCAGAACTCCCACGGTGTCGGTATAACCCGGGCAAGAGCCGTAGCGGGATCATGCCCTTTTAAACTGAGGAGAATTATCATGAAAGTTCAAGATCTTATGACAACTTCGGTAGAGTCTATTGCGCCGACCAAATCTTTAAAACAAGCCGCGCGTAAAATGGCGCAATTGAATGTCGGCTTTTTACCGATCGTTGAAGACGGTCAACTACTAGGCACTATTACCGATCGTGATATCACCTGCTATGCCGTAGCCATCGGTCGCAACCCCGATGAAACCGAGGTGCAAAGATGCATGACCAGAGATGTAATCACATGTTTTGAAGACCAGGATATCAACGAAGCAGCACACCTGATGGAAGAACGTCATATTCGACGTTTGCCTATCTTGCATCGTGACAACACCTTGGCCGGTATCATGACTGTGGATGATCTGGCCCGCGGCTCCCATGACCTAGCCGGGGCTGTGTTGGAAGCTGCTACCCCAATTCACTAATATTGCCATTTATTTCTATGGCCACAGAGGAGATAAACAATGAAAACTCAAGACATTATGACGTCTCACATCGAAACCATTTCACCAACAGAATCCACCAAAGATGCTGCTGTGAAGATGCGCAATCTACACATAGGCGCGTTGTTAGTAGTGGATAGTGGGCAATTGGTAGGAATGATTACCGATCGGGATATTTGTTGCAAAGTCATCGCCACTGGCCGCGACGCGGTAATGACTCAGGTGAGAGAGGTAATGATGAAAGACGTCACCACCTGCTTTGATGACCAAGACATTGCCGATGCCGCAAAAATTATGGCTGATCGCCATGTGCGCCGTTTACCAGTTGTGCATCATGACAACAGTTTGGCCGGATTATTGTCCATTGATGACTTAGCGAGAACTTCACACGACCTAGCCGGAACAGTGCTTGAAGCATCTACACCGAAGCACTAAGCAGCAATTGATATTCCGCGACGCCAGAAATGTAGCTACTAACAAGCGCTTCTGCACATTCTAGTGTACGTTCCCACGGTGCGCCGTGGGAACGAGTGGTTTAGTCCGGCACAATGAATAGTGCTAATGTTTCTTGCCAATCAGTTCAATTTGATAACCGTCGGGATCTTCGACGAAGGATATAATGGTAGTACCGGCATTCATGGGACCGGCATCCCGAATGATTTTTCCGCCGCGATTGCGAATTTCATTAGTTGCCTGGTAAACATCATCCACTTCCAAAGCAATGTGACCAAAGCCCGAGCCTAAATCGTAGCTGTCCTGGCCCCAGTTGTAAGTAAGTTCGATAACCGTATTGTCGGCCTCGTCACCGTAGCCGATGAATGCCAGGGTGAATTCCCCGTCGGGGTAGTCTTTGCGCCGCAGCAGTTTCATGCCCAGGACTTCAGTGTAGAATTTTATGGATCGATCCAAATCGCCTACGCGCAGCATAGTGTGTAGTATTCTCATGGTGCACCTTGGTTGAATATTAATGGGTTTTTATGTGGTCAATTAACCACTTGCACTTTCGTGGGTTTTGTAGTTTTCTGGATGTCTGGCCACATGGGCTGGGGTTTGCCCAGTTGATAGCCTTGCACGTGATCTACCCCCATATGAATCAATTGCTCCAGGGTCTCTTCGGTTTCGACGAATTCGGCAATGGTTTGCACGCCCATGGTGTGACCAATTTGGTTGATGGAATTCACCATGGCATGGTCTATATCATCGTTGGCCAAATCGCGTACGAAGGTGCCGTCGATTTTGAGGTAATCCACCGGGAGATTTTTAAGATAACCGTAAGAGGAAAATCCCCGGCCAAAATCATCCAATGAAAAACGACAGCCCATGCCGCGCAGTATGGACATAAAGCGGGTCGCGCTGATGATATTGGAGATTGCGGTGGATTCGGTGATTTCAAAACATATTTTGTCTGCGGGTATTTTGGTCTTGTCCAGCAAATCGATGACGAATCCCAGAAAGTTGTCATCGTCCAATGATTGCGCGGATAAATTAATGGAGAACATACCGAGGTTGTC
>JASFLF010000113.1:0-8278 GCA_050118235.1 Gammaproteobacteria bacterium
GTTCACAGTCTGAGTTACCGGAAATCAAACTCAATCAAGGCCTTTTCAAAAATGTTCAATTCGACAATAAAAATCAATTAGCCACAGTGGCGGATATGGAATTAACCCAGCTCAGTGCGCAAACGGCGGACAAAAAACTGAAACTCGCACAAGTGAAAAGCGTCAATATCGAACAAGCGAAAGTAAAACTGCAGGAGTCCGTTTCAGTCAAAGCTGTGACCGTGCACGAAGCGCAGGCGCTTAAATCGATGGCGCCATCGGATTCACCTGTGGACCCCGTAGTGTATATATTCCGTACCAAACTGGATAACCTAAAATTCCAATTCGAGCCGCAATCCTTGACATTGCAGTCCATCGATCTTAATGACCTTAATGTACTCGCCAGGCGCGAAGCGGACGGTTCATTGTATGCCATCAACTTGTTGCCAACAGATGGAAGCGAAGAACCGGCCGATGATCCAGTCGATGAAACAGTTGATAATTTAGTCGACAAAGCTGTCGATAAACCTGTCGATAAAGGATTGCAATCAGCCGAAGAAAGCACATCTACGCCGTTCTTATTTACTATAGGAAACATTCATATTGGCGATGACAGCAAAATCCGCATCATGGACAAAAGTGTCAATCCAAACTTTGTTGCGAACGTGGCGCCGCTCAATATAACGGTGGAACAAATAGATAACACAAATCCCACCGTCCGAACTAAATTAGACATGAACACCAGTTTGAATCCTGGTAACCGCATAACGGTGAGTGGTTGGCTAACGCCGTTTGCCGACAAGCGTGATGCTGAGATCAACGCGAAAATTGACGCGCTGGATCTTGTGATGTTTTCACCGTATTCCGTCAAAACGGCGGGTTACCTAGTACATAGTGGGCGTATCAATGCGACGATCGTTGGTAAAATCGACAATGACATTGTCAATGCCAATACCAAGTTGCTGGCACAGCGGTTGAACCTTGATTCCACCAGTGATGCGGCTAGGGGGAGATCCTCTCAAGCTTTGGGAATAGGGATGCCTATTGATGCCGCATTGGCGTTAATGAAAGACAAAAACGGTAACATTACTATCGAAGTGCCTGTAAATGGAAACCTAGAGGACCCCAATTTTGCCATTGGTCCGGCATTTCGCGGTGCACTGACGCAAGCGGTAAAGAAAGCTTCGATCACTTATGCTACGTATGCGTTGCAGCCTTACGGGTCAATATTATTTGGCGCCAAAATGTTGAACAAGGCTATGGCATTGCGGCTTGAATCCGTGCGCTTTGAGGCCGGTGAGGCGGAATTAAACGATCGCGCAAAAAGTTACTTGGAAAAAATTGCCGGCCTGATGAAAGATCGGCCCGGCATCAGTATTACCCTGTGCGGCAATGCGACTGATAAGGATCGCAAAGTATTGCGTAAACGCAATGTCAATAAATTGGAAGAAGAACTGGTTCTGCTTGCCGAACAGCGAGGTGATAAAGTAAAAGAGCATTTGACTGGTGAGTACGGCATTTCGGCAGAACGCTTTTTTGATTGTCAACCTGAGGTTACTAGTGATGAATCAGCTCATCCTGAAGTGAAATTGGGTTTGTAACTGGTGTGCTGTATCGTATTACATTTGATAGGACACAGTACACCAGGTTTTTTACGAATCAATATCTTCCAGGCCCAATCGCTGATGCCATTTCGCCAGAGATTCTTCCGGGTACTCATCAAACTTTTGATCTTTTGGACCGGAGTAAACTTCGACCCAATTGGCTTTGGATCCCAACATCATATGGGTTCTCTCGGGTGGAATAGGCAGGTCGGAATCGATGGCCGAAGCGTGCGGATGCACAAGCTCAGGCCAGCGTGGGTCCCATGCCCAAAGCGCGCTGCCGCAATGCTTGCAGAAGTATCGCTGTCCAGGGTCTACTTCCAGGTTTCCTGTGTCACGATTTAATATCTTGGGTCGATAAATGCTGACATGTTCCATACCTTCCACTTTAAGCGTTTCATACTCACCACCTAAATTGATGGCATAACCACCACCGCCGGCGGTCTTCCTGCAAATCGAGCAATAACACAGATTAAACGGGTATGGATGTGCGCAATGTACGGTGAATTGCACGCTGCGGCAATGACACGAACCTTTCAATTCCACGATCTTTTCTCCTTTTTGTCAATTTCACGCTTGCTCGGTGGGAACATAGGTTTTATATTCAATGGAAGCCGATCATTACTATATTTTAGGATACTGTAACGGCGAATTGTGGCGAATAGCAAATAAAATGCAGGAACCAAGGAGGTCAAAATGAGCGCACGAAAATCACGCAAGTCAAACAAATCACGTAAATCGCCTCTATTAAAACCGCAGGCCTTTATTGTCAAAATGGTCAAAAAAGCCGAGGAACCGCCTCGGGTCAGGGCGATTCGTGGCTACATTGGTGAGTCCAATAAACGCGGTTATGCCCGCGTTTATCTGGATATAGAGTTGCGCCGTTATGTGGATATACCCGAAGACGGTGTGGTACACGCCGAGTCCATTTCGGAGACCGTCATGCCATTGGGAGGTGTATATGTGTGGGTACATGCTGACGCGCAAATATTCCACTATGGCTCTTGGGCCGCCGGCGAAGATCCCACTACTATGGCAACAGGGGAAGAAGGCGATCCCGATCCCACTACCATGGCGACCGGTGAAGAAGGTTGCGGTTTTGAAAATCCCTTGGATCTGGTGATCAATCCCTTTGGCCGGTATTGATCAATGGTATCCATTCCCTGAGATGAAATTTGAGATATGACCAGTGTATTGGTTGCGGGCGGCAGCCGCGATCCAAACCTAATTACGATTCTCGAAGCACTGCGAATGCGAAATGTCCAGATCTTGCCCCTGCTGGTCGAGGCAGGAAACAATCCCTCCCTGAGTTGGGAACTGGACACCGGGGTAATCACCCTTAACGGGAATCCGCTCAATTGCAGTGGAGTTTTTATACGCAGGGACGTATTTCATGATGGCGGCTCCGATGGCGACTATCGTGCGTCGGCATGGTTCACGGTGATACAAGGATGGCTTGCCATCAGTCCGCAGGTCCGGGTTCTTAATCGGCCCTACATTGGCAGGCACACCAATAAACTACATGTGCTTCGTCTTGCGCAAAGCGCTGGATTACCCATACCTGCTACAACGATTACCAACGACATTAGTCGTATAAAATTCCAGAGCGGTGTAACGGACTTCGTTGCCAAACCGGTTACCGGGGGCGGTTATTGCCAATCCCTTGATACATTACTAAGCGAAACCCAACTACAAGAAGGCATTGCCGCTACGCCGGCGATTGTGCAGTGCAAACTTGCCGGACCCGATGTGCGTATCTATGCGATCGATAATACGTTCTTAGGATTTCGCATATACGCCGATAAAATCGACTACCGGGAAAGCCGCAATCGCAACATCGAACCCATGGATCAATTGCCCGTAAAAATTATGCAAGGCCTAAAACGCCTAATGACGACCATGGGATTGAACTGGTGTGCCGCTGATTTCAAGTTAGATCCCAAAAACGGACAGCTGATCTTTTTGGAAATTAACTCCAACCCCATGTTTTCTGTATTCGACAAAGTGGCTCAAGGACAGATCACCGACGCTATTGTGGGATTCCTTACCAATAAATCCTAACTTCAATCGCCAATATCCCAACTGAATTCGAATTTTGCAATCCAAAATTCACTATGTCCCCGAAACCGGTGCCATGGTGACAATTTTTGCGCAGAGCGTTTAAACAGAATTGCCAAGACGTGAAGCCGGGAGTTATTAATTGTGAACTGCGTCACAGTATAAGCGTTAACCCGTTCGCATTATTTTATAGGTTTTAAAAAAATGCATTAAAAATAAGTGGTACGAATTAGTTTTTCTTGCCCCTCTTATCGGAAATGCGGAGCAGTGCACATCTCACTGGCCCAAAGTGTACGCATTGTGACATATCTGGTAACTACTTCTCTGATTTGGTGTGATGAGGTAATCATTTTTTAGCAAAATTGTTGAGTAATACTAAAAGCTTGTTTGTGTGTGTTATTGCTAATATCAGTTATTTCATTCAGTTATAGAAAAGGTGAATTGGTTGGCATGTAACTTGTGATGTAGTTCGTAAATTGATTTGATTCTCAATAAAGCAGCAGGAGAGTAAGACATGAACGAGCTACGAATAAACGGTTTCAACATTGCCAGGAACAACGGCGCCAAGAATACAGTTTTCTTTCTACTGGTGGCACTGTTTGGCTTTTTGTCACCGGCGGTATGCTACAGCCAGATCGAACCGATGGTCGTACCGTTGCTCGCTGGCCAACACATCGATGCGGGTACTGTCAGTGTGACAAACACCGAAACGGAAATATTGGTCACCTATCAAACTACCGGTGACTGGCTCATCAAAGAAACTCATCTCGATGTGGAATTGAGTTACAGCGGATTGGACACCACTAAGAAAGGCAACCCCATTCCAGGTAAGTTCAGCTACACAACCAAACATAAGAGCCCGGTAGCGGAAGTCAGTTTTACCATTGAAAACTTTGGCTGGGAAGAAGGCTACGAGTTATACATTGCGGCACATGCTGTGGTGACCTCCAGCCAAGGCACTGAAACGGCTTGGGGTGATGGTCAGGATTTCCCCGGCAATAACTGGGCGACTTATTTTAATTACACTGTACAAGCTGAACCACAAGAACAACCCGGCGTATTACAGTTTTCCAATGCCGTATACACGGTCACAGAACCCGGCCGTTTCGTTAGATTCGAGGATGTGGTGATTAGCGTAACCCGTACTGATGGCGCCGTGGGTACACTTTCCGCCGATTACGCGATTATTCCCGGTACCGCCACCCAAGGTTTGGACTATTTTGTTGATAATGCGACCGGGACTTTGGTTTTCGCGGAAGGGGAAACGGAAAAATCATTTGTGGTGACGATTGTGGATGACTCCCGCGTTGAAGATCCCGTTGAAACCATTAATTTGGTATTGGACGCTCCGTGTTGTTTAGGCGAGGTGAGTACCGCGCAAATCAAAATCGAAGACGACGATGAATTGCATTGACAAGCAATGCAATTAAGCGAATTCCAAGGCCACCCTAAAAGGTGGCCTTTTTGCCGAAGCGGCATGTATCTGCGAAGCGCACGAAGAAAACATGCTTATTAATATATGCTTTTCGTAACCTTGGTGTTCTTAGTGGTAAAAATATTTTTCGATATTGCTGGGTTAGGCCTTAAAGACCCACTGGGTATCACGCATGGTTAGTGAAATTTACAATTGCGGCCTAAAGATATTCTAAAAATTGGACTTATATCGTTCACCAAGTACGCCATTGGTAACCAGATTGATTCCACAATACCTATTTAGCCGGTATACTTAGCGTCTTGTGTTTGCGCGGCGAAAAAAACCAGATAGATACTGGCGTATTTTTCGTCGATACTAAAATTTATAATAAAATCCATAACTTGCAGCCGCTATAAGTTTCAACATAAGTCCCTTATTCCGGAGTTACTTGCGTGACAGAAGAAGCGGTTTCCAACACATTACCAATCGGCTCACTACTTCATTGGTATGAAGTACAAGATATCTTAGGCCGGGGCGGCTATGGCATAACCTATTTAGCATTCGACCGGAATCTACACCGTAATGTCGCCATCAAGGAATATCTGCCATCGGATTTCGCGCATCGGGTCAACGGCAATACTGTCCATCCCATGACCGACGGACATGGCAATTTGTACGACTGGGGATTGGAGCGCTTTTTGAGTGAGGCCCGCACTCTCGCCCAGTTCAGCCACAAAGCCATCATCAAGGTCAATAGTGTTTTCGAGCAAAACAACACAGCCTATATGGTGATGGAATATGAAGAAGGTGACGACTTAGCCGTCGCTTTTGAGAAGCGCAAGCCATTTACCCAAGAACAATTACTGAAACTATTTTTACCCATCACTGAAGGCCTGGCATTGGTACATGATGCCGGCTTCATCCATCGGGACATAAAACCCGCGAATATCTATGTGCGTCATGACGGCTCGCCTGTTCTGTTGGATTTCGGTTCCGCGCGACAAACCCTCAAAAGCCAGACGACGGCATTAACAACGCTGGTAACCACGGGTTACGCGCCTTTTGAGCAATACAATCAATCCGACGATGAACAAGGTGTGTGGACCGACATCTACGCCTTGGGCTCCACGCTGTATTACTGCATCACCGGTGACAAACCGGTGGACGCCTTAAAACGCAGCGCAGGCTTGATAAAACAGGGCAGGGATGTTTACGAACCCATTAGCAGCGTACAAATTCCCGGATTCACACAAAATTTTCTAAGAGCTATAGATCATGCGTTAATGTTTCATCCAGAACGCCGGCCACACAGTGTACGATACTGGGCCGACATGCTCACCGGTAAAATGGGTGTGGCTCCCGTAACGGAGGATTTGTTTCGAATAAATCATCCCAGTGATACGTATTACGACCTGGATTCCACCGTAGTGATGACGCCGGTTAAAGCGGTACCGTTAGATGAACAGACCGTTGTGCGGACACAGAGCGAAACGCGCTACTCTAGCGAAGCAAACCATTCGTTTCGTCCACAAATCGACAGCCCGTCGGCATTCTCAGTGGCTGAACAAACTATTGCGCAAAAACTTGACGATACACCTAATCAACGTTACGAATATCAGTCTTTCCGATCGGCGTACGACGGTCCGCCTATACAACCCGCCACTTCGCAACAATTGGATAAAATCACCGAGGCGTTAGCGCGTCCTGACATACAACCATCCAGCCCGATTCAGTCGCATGAACATCGGCCCACCGGTAAAATCTCGGCGGCCGACAACCTGCAACGGCTATTCACTCAGTCTCATGTTCAACTTCGGAAATGGATCGAAGAATTACAACACCGCCTCCCGAAACACATTCCGAATCAATTACTGCATTTTCATCAAAACAGAGCCCTACTGTTTTCTGCCTTGACGGTGGTTTTACTACTAGCCGTCGCCATATTGATATCGGTTGTATTCCAGGATGTTGACACAGAATCCCCCCGAATAGCCGCACAAAGCGACGCCACGGTTACGAACGTAGTGGCGGCAACCACTGAGAGCATAAGTATAGAACCTGTAAAGAATAATAAACGTGATTTGGAAACAGTGACTAACGACATTGGCCCTATTGCGCAACTCTTGCAGCAGGCGCGCCTTGAACAAGTACAGGGCGAATTGATCGAAGAAGAAGGGGGTGGCGCGTACTATAAGTATCGGAAAATTCTGAAACTGGAACCCCAACACCAAAAAGCATTACAAGAGTTGGAGGCCATAAAACAGTATTATTCGAACCTTTTAGCGGCAAACATACAAAACAATGACTGGCAACAAGCGCAGAGTAATTTTGCCAAATTCAAAATCGCTTCAGACGATCAAACGCAAATAAACTATTTCGAGCGACAATTTACCCAGCGCGAAACGAAGCTAAAGAACATAAACAATCTATTAACGCGAGCCGATAATCTGTTCGCGCAAAACAAACTCACCAGACCGGAATCAAATAACGCTTTGGCGCTGTACAATGAAGTACTTACTATAGATTCGGACAACCAGGCAGCGAAGCTGGGCGTCAATAATATCGTCGACAAACTGGGAGACTATTTACAACAGCAACTGACGCTTGAACAGGTTAAAACCGCGGAAATAACTTACAACAAAATCGCCGAAATCAATTCTGACGCACCGGTTTTGGCTAATACTGAACCGGTTCTGGCTAAATTGCTGGCTCAACGCAGTGAGATATTTCGTTTACTAAGGCAGGCCAAAGCCGATTTTATCCGCGGCAATATCATCACACCCGGAGATGACAATGCCCTGGACAAATATCGTGCAGTCATTGATATAGACCCGAATCACGCCAAAGCAAGGCAGGGCATAGAAACTATTTACCAATACTATCTATCCGACTTTAATCATTATATCGAAGAAAAAACATACGACAGGGCGGACACCATATTAAGCAAAATGATCAGTGCCAATTTCGATCGGAAGCGCATTGAGAAATTGCAGCAACGTTTGGCAAAAGAACGTGTGGCCGTCAACAATTAGATTATTGCTACGATGATAGAAAAAGCTTTTCTACTACTGGCCTTGCATATCGCATTTTATGGCTAAAGCCAATTCCGTGGCTTGGAGTTGGTTATGAACTACGCTCTGCGTTTCGATTCGTCCACGCATTGGTCCTGACGCAATACCTGGACGACCACTTCGCGCATTTTTTGCAGCAATCCGGCTGGTTG
>JASFLF010000114.1:0-8274 GCA_050118235.1 Gammaproteobacteria bacterium
AGATTAAACAATCACCGCCCAGTGTTCGTCTTTTATGGCGATAGCTTCGTTGTGTGCCAACCCCTCGGATTTGTTCCGATCCCAGTGCTGCTCTTTCAGTTCTGTCAGTCTAATGCGGATGTGGTGACTGGATGTTTCGCAGTCCTGGGCATTGTTTGTTAGTTGTGTCATGGAATTGTCCTTAGTAATTTTTATATGGTGCAGGGTACCTAGGCCTTGTTTACAGCTGGTTTGGTAACTTTATTGCACTAAAATAGCACTACCAATCGCACTACAGAGGTTGGTGGATCGGAGTCCGCGAGAAAGGAGAATGGCTATCAATAACGACCGTTCGGTCAATAGTCGTGCGGCAGAGAGACTTGCGTAACTGGACGAAGTGCTTGGTACAAGTGTCCTCTCATTGCACCTGGAAAGCAAATTAATTGTGCTAATGAGGTGAGATTGCCCCGGTCCGCCAAACGAACTCATTTGTTCCGGAGTTATAATCGGTATTACATATCCACATTGCCGGTAGGCATGTCAACCACACATAATATGACAGCGCAATTCGTTGGAAATGCGTCGAATTGGAAGTAAATTGTAACGCCTACCTAAACACGCCATATAATCATCCGGTGCTGCGACCGGGAACCGTGTTTTCCCCGAGGATGATCGGGGAGGTTAAAAAAAGTGGCGGATTTATTTACGAGCATTGTATTCGAATCAGGCCAGATACCGTCTTATGTGGCAACGTTATTTAGCCTGATGTTGTGTTACGCAGTACGGCACTTTTCACTCCTGTGGTTCTAGTTTGCTGTTTCATATCCACCTCGACGTAGTGCTCCCGGCGATCATCCACCAGGGGGATGATACCTTGCGGTCGCGCCATATCATTCACAATAGTACCATTCACATCAGTAACATCCACGCTGACTACATTTAGCGCAACACCGTCCAACGTCACGCGGCTCACATGCTCTGGTTTTTCGTCCACGCTCTTGACTGTTATGTGGTAAACCGTCTCGCGATATCGGTAGTGGACTTTGTACGACTCCCAGTGGGCCGGGATACACGGCGTGATACGCAGCTGATCCACTTCCAGTTGCAAGCCCAGTAGTGTTTCCACGGTCAGCCGGTACATCCAGCCCGCCGCCCCGGTATACCAGGTCCAGCCGCCGCGGCCAGTGTGTGGCGGCGCACCGTAAATATCCGCGCACATGACGTACGGTTCCACTTTGTAGCGTTCGATTTCCGCAGGCTCACTACCGTGATTAATGGGATTGAGCATGTCGAACATCTCCCACGCGCGCTCCCTGTCACCCTGCATGGCGAACGCAGTGGTGGCCCAGATGGCGGCGTGAGTATATTGGCCACCGTTCTCGCGCACGCCGGGCACGTAGCCTTTGATATAACCGGGCTCTAGGTCTGATTTATCGAAGGGTGGATCCAGCAGTTGGATTAACTGCGTATCGCGCCGCACCAGGCGTTTGTCCACCGCCGCCATTGCCTGGCGGGCACGTTGCGGGTCACCGCCGCCTGAAATAACCGCCCAACTCTGGCTGATGGAATCGATTTGGCATTCGTCATTCTCGGACGAGCCCAACGGTGTGCCATCGTCGAAATAAGCGCGCCGATACCACGCGCCGTCCCAGGCATTGGCCTCAATATTGTTGCGCAACTGAGCCGCCTGCCGGATGCAAACGTCGGCGAAAGCTGCGTCATTTCGGCCACGAGCCAGATCGGCAAACTGCTGCAGGTTTTCGTACAGGAACCACGCCAGCCAGACACTCTCGCCTTTGCCATCGCGACCGATGAGATTCATGCCGTCGTTCCAGTCGCCGCAGCCTATTAGCGGTAATTGATGTGTGCCAAATCGCAAACCATGTTTGATAGCTCGCACGCAATGTTCATAGAGACTCGCCGCTTCAGCCGAACGTTGCGGCTGGTCATAATACGCTTCCTCTTCCGGATACAACTCTCGGCCTTCCAGGAAATGGACAGACTCGTCAAGCACACCCGTATCGCCGGTCGCCAGCACATAACGGCAAGTGGCATACGGCAGCCACAAATAGTCATCGGAGAAATGAGTGCGCACGCCTTGGCCGTTGGGCGGATGCCACCAGTGTTGCACGTCGCCCTGCGGGAATTGGCGTTCGGCGCAACGCAGCAACTGCTCGCGGGCTAGCCATGGTGTCGTATGGATCAGCGCCATGGTGTCCTGCAACTGATCACGGAAACCGTAGGCCCCGCCGGACTGATAATAGCCACTGCGGCCCCAGAGCCTGCACGATAGTGTCTGGTAGACCAGCCAGCCGTTGGCCAACACATCTAACGCGGGATCCGGCGTCTCCACATTCACCGCGCCCAAAGTGCGATTCCAGTGTTCCCAAACCGCTTCCAATGCCTGGCGTGCGCCAGCCGGCCCGCCATATTGCTGGATGAAATGTCGTGCTTCGTCATCGTTATGGGCCGCGCCGAATACCAACACGATCTCGCACTCTTGCCCGTCGGCCAGTTCAATCTGCGTCTGTATCGCGGCGCATGGATCCAGTCCCGCACCGGTCTTGCCCGACAAACGGTTGCGGCGCAGTGCCGCCGGGCTGGCTAGCGAGCCGTTGCGGCCAATAAACTCGGAACGGTTTCCGGTCACCGAATGCTCCCGCTCGCTAAGATGTTCATTGCTGACATGGGCAAAGACGACGCGATTGCCGCATTCGCGGCCGTAAGCATTGCGGGCAAACAGCGCACCGCTGTGCGGGTCTTTTTCGCTAACAATGTGCATCAGATTGGCATGCCGCCACTCGCCGAGCACCAACTCCCAATACCCGGTTAGCGACAATCGACGAGCGCGTGCAGAATGATTGCGCAACTTGACCACCATGAACTTCACCGGTGCGTCCATGGCGACGTAGGTGAACAGTTCCGAGGAAATACCCGCTTGGTAATGTTCGAACACGCTGTATCCAAATCCGTGCCGGCATACATAACCGGATTGGCCGCGCGCGGGCAATGGCGTTGGTGACCAGTACGTACCGGTTTGCTCATCACGGATGTAGAGTGCCTCACCGGTTGAGTCGCTAAGCGGATCGTTATGCCAAGTGGTCAGCCGAAACTCGTGCGCATTTTCCACCCAGGTATACGCGCCGCCGCTTTCACTAACGACCGTACCAATGTGCGGGCTGGCGATGACATTGACCCACGGCGCCGGTGTGTTCTGTCCCGGTTCGATAGTAACCACGTATTCTCGGCCGTCGGGTGTGAAGCCGCCCAGGCCGTTGCTGAAAATGCGCTCGCGCACTGGCAGCGGATGGACCGGTTCAATGGCCGGTTGCAGCGCCACCGCCAGACGACTGGGCAAGCGCTCTGCCGGTGCTCGGCGTTGCACTTGCTCCGCTAACGTCTCGGCGCTATCGCTGAGCACGACGCGGGCGACCGTCTGAAAGAGAACCCGGTCTTCCTCGGAAAGTTCTTCGGTGCGCCGTACGAACACTCCACCCGGTTTGTCAATAATTTGCGCTTCTGGACCGGCGTTAATCAGCCCCATAATCTGGTCTTGTAAAACGGCACGATAGCCCGAGAAATCCTCGTTTAAGATGATCAGGTCCGCCGCCAAACCCTTCTTCCGCCAATAGGCGTGGGCTTGCAGCATTTGTTTCACCAGCTCGATGCGGTCTAAGCTGCCGATGCGTATCAACACGATGGGCAGATCACCCGAGACGGCAAAACGCCACAATCCGGACTGACCCAATTGATTGCGGGCTATGACACTGGGCGCGGCGCGGCGCAAGGCGTTGCTGTAAATAACGGAACTGGCCAGTCGGCCATAAACTTGTGCGTCGGCTTCGCTGGCGTTGAGGTGGCGCAACACTTCCTGACTTTGGAACCACGCCATTTCAAAGGCGCGCTCAACGAAGTGGCGATCGCAATACTTCTCCAGTACAGCCAACGCGGCCTCACGTGTGTCCGCCACACCGGAGATAATCTGCACGCTCGCCGATTCGTCCGGTGACAAGGTGACGGTACGGCGGATCGCCACGATGGGATCGAGCACCGAACCCTCCGTGTTCGATAGCGGCTGAGTGATCTGCCCAGCCGGCAACTTAGTCTGCGGCTTTGCCAAATCCGAGTGACTGTCACTACTATCCAGTACCAACGGGTTGGCCGCCGTTCGTCCCCGGCCGATGAATTTGGCACGATCAGTTTCGTAAGACGGCTCGCCGGCCACCGCGCCAGGGGTTGCCAATAGATGAAACATCCAAGGCACTTGCTCACCCGGTGTGCGAGGGCGGCGCGTGCATAGTATCGCCTGCCGGTCGGGCAGGATTTCTGTTTGTACGAACAAGTTGCTGAAAGAGCGATGCGCCAGATCGGCATTCAGCGGCGCCAGCACGACTTCGGCGTAACTTGTCACCTCGATATTGCGGGTATGGGACGATTGGTTAGTAAGTGTGACGCGGCGGATCTCCACATCGTCTTCGGGTGACACGCTGATTTCGGTGTGTGTTTCAATCGCCTCGTCGCGGCGCCGGTATTCAGCGCGGGCCTGCACGAAGATCGCCTCGTAGTGATCGGCTTTACTCAGTGTCGGCTGATGCGCCGTTGACCAATAACGTCCCGTGTCACTGTCCCGCAAGTAAATGAATGTGCCCCAGCTATCGCAGGTGGTATCTTCGCGCCATCGCGTGACGGCGAGGTCACGCCAACGGCTGTAACCACCACCGGCCTGGGTCGCCATGACATGGTAGCGACCGTTGGACAACAGGTGGACTTCCGGTATTGGTGTGTCCGGGTCGGTAAACACGCGCATGATCGCTCCGGCTTCCGCTGCGGGGGGGCGTGCCGCGGCGCTCACTTCAGCGGCGTGCGGGTGCAAGGTCGCGCCTTGCTTTGGCACACGCTCTTGCAGCAACAATTGCGTCGCCTGTGCAAGAGGGTCGGACATGAAGCGGCGTTGCATGGGTCGGTTGAGCAATACATGCTCAAAGGCTAACAAGCTCATGCCTTGATGATGCGCCATGAAGGACCGCACGATGGCGTGGTTCTTACCCCGCGGCACCCGCGATGGCGTGTAATCCACCGCCTCATAGAATCCATAGTCACTAAGGAAACCATTGGCGGCCAGAGTCTGCAAGTTGCGGCACGCTTCCCGCGGCATCACCGTCAACGCCAAGGCACTGGCATAAGGGGCGATAACCAAGTCGTCTGCCAGGCCGCGCTTGAAGCCCAAACCGGGCACACCGAACGCCCGATATTGATAGACGTGATGCATATCCGTGGCGTTGTAGGCGGACTCGGAAATACCCCAGGGTACGGCGCGTTGCCGGCCGTATTCGATCTGGCGCGACACCGCGGCCTTGCAGGTGTGATCCAGTAAAGTGTTCTGATAACTCGGCATAATCAGCTGCGGCATGAGGTACTCAAACATCGAGCCGCTCCACGAAATCAGGCTCACGTCACCACCATGACTGGTCAGCAGCCGGCCAAGCGCGAACCAATGCTTCTGCGGGACTTGTCCCTGCGCGATGAGCAGAAAACTGGCCAGGCGCGCCTCGGAGGCCAGCAGATCGTAGCAAGCCGGGTCGCGGCGCCGTTCGCCCACGTCGTAACCGATGGTCAGCAAGCCGCGCGAAGTGTCGTAAAGAAATTCAAAATCCATCACCGCCAGTTCGCGGCAGCGCTCTACCAGATCATCGATGCTTCTGAGCCGCTCCACCGCACCCTTATGATGGGACGCGGCCGCCGAGACTGTTTCTTCTAACGGAATAGCTCCAGCGCCAACGGTGTGCGCTCTGGCCAATTCCGCCAGCGTCGGAATTTTGTTGCCGTGCTGCTGCCCCTGCTCATGCTCGGGCATCAGGAATCGAAGCTCATCTCGAAGTGCGAGGGACTGCTGGTCGAATGCCTGCGCCCAATAATACAGTTCGCCATCGATATCAATATCCGTTGGCAACCAAGCAACCAGTTCTCCGCCGATACGGTGAAGCTCATCCAGCATGGTTTCAGCGGCAGTCAGTGTCTGAGGCTGTCTGTCCAATTTGAGTGAGAGTAGCGTGTCCTGCAGGGACTTAATTTTCTTCGAAAGCTCCGGTGCGGGTGACGCGGGCACGTGTTCGGCCAGCACCTGCAAAGTGTCCTGCAACCCATGAAATACATTTGTCGACAACACCGGCTGCTCTTTTAATTCGACCAGCCCCGCTTGCAAGGTGAGCAGACTGCCGGCCAGGTTGCCACTGTCCACCGACGATACGTAGTGTGGACGAAGCGGTTGCAGCGTGCGCGTGTCGTACCAGTTGTAAAAATGTCCGCGGTAGCGTTCCAGCTTTTCCATGGTCGCCAAGGTGTTCTCGGTGCGACGCAGAAATTCACCGGCACCAATGTAACCGAAATCGTGCGCCGCCAGGTTCGCCAGCAATGACATGCCCATGTTGGTGGGCGAGGTGCGCGAGGCGATGGCCGGCACCGGATACTCCTGAAAGTTATCGGGCGGCAGCCAGTTGTCCTCTGAATTGACGAACTGCGCGAAGAAGCGCCAGGTTCGCCGGGCCGACGCCCGCAGGAACACCCGTTGCTCAAGGGTCAAGTCCGGTGCGGGGGGCAATAGTGGTCTGCTGATCCACCAGCCGACCATTGGCGAGGCCAGCCACAGCAACAGTACGGGCGCCCAGAAGAACCACTGCGCCCAATGGGTTTGCAACAGTGCAAAGGCGAGCAGTACCGACAGTACGGGTGCTACCCACATCACCCTAAAAAAATCGGCCAACGTACGGCTTGCGTTGCGTATTCCATAAGAGGGCAATTGCCAGAGCAACAAGCCGCATCGCGTGAACAGCATGCGCACCCCCGAGCGCATAATCGCATCCAGACAAATCAGCGCGTCGTAGGGTAAGAAGACCAGCGTCAGCAAAGCGAGCACGATGGGGCGGCCCGCGTTTTTGCTGGTCAACACCAAGTGTGCCAGCCAATCACGTTCTGCTGGTTTACGGATGAGTTCAATGGCTGACCCCAGTAAGGTGGGCACGAATATCACACTGGTTACCAGTAAGGTCCAGAACCACACCGGTGCCGGACCGAACAGCCAACCACCGGCCAGTAAGGCAAACAGCGCCGGTGATACCAGGCTGCGGCGCAGGTTGTCGAGAATTTTCCACACCGACAAGGCGGAGAGCGGATTCGGTTGCCGCTGTGGCTTCGCTGCCTTTTCCACGGGCGGCGCGGGAGGTCCCGGCACGCGCGGTAATAGCCAGCCGGCAAGTTGCCAGTCGCCGCGTATCCAGCGGTGCCGCCGGCTGGCCTCCATGGCATAACTGGATGGATGTTCTTCAATAAGATCGACATCGGTCACCAGTGCCGAACGCGCATAACCGCTTTCCAGCAAGTCGTGACTGAGAATGAGGTTCTCCGGAAAACGCCCATCGACGGCCTGCCGAAACGCGTCCACATCGTAGATGCCTTTGCCGATGAACGAGCCCTCGCCAAAAATATC
This sequence comes from Gammaproteobacteria bacterium, assembly GCA_050118235.1. Lineage (GTDB taxonomy): Bacteria > Pseudomonadota > Gammaproteobacteria > SZUA-152 > SZUA-152 > JAJDNG01. The sequence continues at coordinate 7,463 of JASFLF010000114.1, forward strand.
CTGGTAGACATCCGATACCTCGCGCGTGTAGGGATCGATACCTGCTTCGCCCGCGAACAGTTTAGTAAAGCGTGATTGGCCGGCGCTGGTCAGGCTGATGGAAGCGCGCGGCTGCAGGATGGCGTAGCCGTCGACAATGCGTCCCTTGCCGGCATCGTACACCGGCCGATTAAGAGGATGGGCGAGATTCCCTACTAGCGTGCGTGCTGCGTCGCGAGGCAGTTGTGTATCGGTATCCAGAGTGATGACGTATTTGATCGATGCGAGAATGGACGTATCACCGACAATATCCGAGAAGGCTGTTTGCTCCCCTCCCCGCAGCAAGGCATTGAACTGCTCCAGTTTGCCGCGCTTGCGTTCATAGCCCATCCACACCCGTTCGTAGGGATTCCATACCCGAGGCCGGTGAAACAAATAGAAGATGCACGGGCGGTCCTCGCGATAGGTTTCGTTGAGTGCCTGCACAGCGGCGCGAGCGTGAGCAAGCAACGCTTCATCACCTGGCTGAGTACACTCAGGCGCATCACGGAAGTCCGTCAGCAAGGCAAAGAACAGATTTGGATCGCGATTGCCGAGATAGCGAATCTCCAGGGCTTCGAAAAGATCGTCAATCTCTTGCCGGTTGCTCAGCAAGGTGGGCACCACCACCATGGTGCGATGCGCATCTGGAATGCCTTGCGAAAAATCCAGGCGTGGTAAAGCCCGAGGCGGCAGAATACGTGTCACCAACAGGTTCACCAGCGGCACGGCCAACGCCGAGACGCCTATAATGCCGGTGATCGCAAAAAACCAAGTGCGCCAGTCACCCGGTT
>JASFLF010000115.1:0-8236 GCA_050118235.1 Gammaproteobacteria bacterium
TAAACGGCTGCTGGCGAAAATAGTTCAACATGGCCGCCACGATTTTCTCGTCACGGTCTTTCTGGTTGTTGATGCTGGTGATCAATTGCAGTACCAATTGTTGCGCCTTAATGCCCACGTTGGAAGGCAGTTGCAAGTACACATGGCGATTGGCCAACCGGTTTGGCTCCAGCCCGTAGTGTAAGTAAGAGCGCAGTTCGTAGTACATCAACTTTTTCACCGGCTGGTTGGAGATGAGCTCATAGGCTTCGCTAAATGTGCTTTGCGGCGGCAATAACGCCGGCATTTCCAGGGCAAACAACCAATGCTGGTTGTTCGGTTCCAAGGTGACCGAATAACCCACCATAGTGTCGATACCCACAATATCTTGTTGGCGTAACTGCATGCTTGTCTTGCCGGAATTGCGGTACTTTATGGTGGTCGGCATGGTGTTGGCGGCTGTCTCGTCGAGTACTGTCGCGTGAGTGCCGCTCCAGGTTTTGCCGTCGAAGTGGCTGAGCACCGGGCCGCGCCAATACAATTGTGAAGGTGTCGGCAGCGGTGAGCTAAATTGCACCCGAAAGGCCACGGCATCGTTGTCACTTAAGCGGCTGATTTGGCCCGGAGACATGTGATCGCTCAAACCGCTTTTGCCGGCGGAGGCATCTTCTGGCAAGCCCCACATGGGGGTGGGCAGCCGGGGAAACAACACAAACAGCAGCATGGCCATGGGAATAGCCAGCAACAGCATGGTGCCTGCCAGGCGAACGTTGCTAGCGTCAAGCAGTGTGGGTCTCAGCCGGTGGGCGGCGATTAGCGCAGTCGTCAATGCGATGATCGTTGCGAACATATATACGGCGATCAGCATGGATTGACTGTATAAAAATACGGTAATGACCACGAAGAAGCCCAGGCTGACGGCGACAATAAAGTCGCGCTTTTTTTCCATTTCCAACAGCTTCAAACTTAACATAATCAACAACAGCGACACCCCTGCGTCACGGCCGAATATGGTGTGATGCAGCGCGCCCACCCCGGCAAATGCGGAAAACGCCAAAACCACCCGCAACCAACGCGGTGGTAACGCTGTGATTTTAATGTCGTAGAAAAACCGCCACAGCAACAACATGCTGCAACACACCATGATGGCGAACTTTTGATACGCAAAATGCGGCAGTATCACCATAGCCAGGCCGACGAACAACCATACGTTGGCCGCCGGTGCGTTGTTCATTTTATGGAACAGGGTTTTCATTCAGATCAGAGGTTATTCGATCAACGCCAAAGCGCGCAAACAATTGTGTTTATGGGCATCGCCATGGCCGGGCTGGATTTGGTTTTTCGGGATCCACAAGCCGTAGTTCATGCCGGCTTGCTCGGCGTCGATCACCCAGCGGGTCAATTGGGAGATGCGGGCTTCTTTTTCCAGGTGTTCCAGGGAGCGCCAATCCAGCCACAATTCATCGCTGCGGTCGCCCCCGAATTGCTTGGTGTGTAAACCTTGGTCTTTGGCCAAGGTTTTCCAATGGATGTGCCCCAATGAGTCTCCTTGGTGATAACTGCGCAGGCCCGCGAAATCATCCGAGCCACGCCCTTTATCCCCGGTTTGTTTCGGCTGGTATAACGCGTCTTGGGGCAAGCCGGTGTGTTTGGCGGGTTTGGCGTATACCAAATACGTAGTGTCCAAACGCAGCGGCGACCAGGTGCGAAACAACCCAAGAGGGAAAACGCTGGATAAGGTGAATTGTTCGACGCTGTGCAGGCCGCGGGTTTTGCTTGTGAACGGCAATTCCACTTGTGTCCACCTGTTTGCCGGCACGTCACAGGTCACTGGGGCGTCGCCTTGAAATTGCAGACGTAAACTGAATCGCGCCGCATGAGCGGAGTTATCCAATAACACCGGCACCATAATACGCTCACCGGCGAAGACCGGTGGAATGTTGCGGGTGGAAACCTGTAAATTTAATAAGTTGCGGTAGGTGTATAAAATGGAAATGACCGTCAGGCCGGCCAATAAAAACGTCAGCATGAACCCCAAGCTATTATTGTAGTTCACGGCGCCCACTAACATCACCAGCAGCAACACACCGAAAAACGCGCCGGCCCCGGTGGGCAGGATGTACACCCGCTTTTGGGTCAACAGCAAAGGCGCTTTCTCCGCGGTTTGCGCCTTGAAAAACCGTGTCAGGTTCAATTTATCGATGGCTTTTGTAAACCGCATTACCGGGTATTATTGTGTGCTGTGGTTAATGATTGGTTAATGGTTTGTTTTTGAGTATGTGGTTACTGAGGTTAAGGGATAGGGATGTCTAGCAACTGTTGGGCGATGTCAGTGTGGCTCATGGTGTGTGTATCGGTGGTCAATCGCAAGCGGTGGGACACCACAAAAGGCAACACCGTTTGCACATCTTCGGGCAGTACGTGATTTCTGCCATCCATTAGCGCCCAGGCTTTGGCGCAATGCAGTAGCGCCAGGCCCGCGCGGGGCGACAAGCCGGAAACCAAATCGGCATTTTTACGGGTAAATTCCAAAATCTCTTGTACATAATCCAGCAAGGCGTCGGAAGTATGCACCAGGTCAACGACGGCTTGCATCTCCACCAATTGCTCAATGTCCAGGCTTGGCTCGATTTTCTCCAGCAGATCGCGGCGGTCTTCCCCGGTGAGCAAGGCCCGTTCGGCCGACTTATCGGGATAACCCAACTCGATGCGCATTAGAAACCGGTCCAGTTGTGACTCAGGCAAGGGAAACGTGCCGACCTGGTAGGTGGGATTTTGGGTGGCGATGACGAAAAACGGTTTGGGAAGCGGGCGGGTTTCCCCTTCAATACTGACCTGGTGTTCCTCCATGGCTTCCAATAACGCGCTTTGCGCTTTGGGCGTGGCGCGATTGATTTCGTCGGCCAAAATCACCTGGGAGAAAACCGGACCGGCATGGAATTCAAACGCCCCGGCGCTGCGGTCAAAAATGGACACGCCTAAGATATCCGCAGGCAATAAATCGCTGGTGAACTGAATGCGGGAATATTCCAGGCCGAGTGTTTTTGCTATCACGTGGGCCAGAGTGGTTTTGCCCACCCCCGGTAAATCCTCGATCAACAAATGGCCGCGGGCCAATAAACACGCCAATGACAGGCTTAATTGGCGTTTTTTTCCCAGAATAATGGTGCTGGCTTGTTGGATGACGACGTCAGTTAGGGCTTTTACCGAACCTATGCTGGCATTGGAAGCAAGTGCTTGGGGCATGAATCTGTGCTGCATTGTTGGTTATTGAGAGTTGTTGATGCTCTGAAGTAGTTATAAATACGCTTCTTTGACCAGTAATTCCAGTTTTATACCGGTTTGTAAGAGCGTTACCGTTATTATCGACCAGGGTACAGGCTATGGTATCGGCTCGGGTGGAGCAAAAAATTAGTCGTTTACCGCGCTTTTTTGCGCCATTTCCCATTGTTTGATATAGATTTTGCAGGCTTGTTGCACCATGGATTCAGTAATGGGGATTTCTTCGCCTTGTTCGTTGATAATGCTGGCGCCATGGAAATCGATGCCGGGCAAAGCCGCAGCGGTGGTTTGTCTGTTTCGACGAGTCGGTTCGTGGGGTGGATTACGGCGTTCTTTACAACCTAATACAGGATTAACTTTCACAGCATTATCTCCCTTATTGTGTTGCTAATCATAATCTTAGCAAGTAACACTGGCGTATCGACAATCTGAACACAACCTCAACAACAGTGTTTCACAAAAGGCATAATTTGGGCCAAGGGGAACCATCAATTTCGCTATTAGTCGAACACTGCTTGGCGCTGCAGTTGGCGTATAGCGCACCGAACGCGTAAAATAACCCGATTTCCACAAATTCAAACCAATCTTAATAACCAATTTTATTAATAAGGCATGATTTTCCAAGACCGATTTGATGTGATCGTGGTGGGCGGAGGCCACGCCGGCACCGAAGCCGCGCTAGCGGCGGCGCGTATGGGCGTGCGCACTTTATTACTAACCCACAATATCGAGACTCTGGGACAAATGTCTTGCAATCCAGCCATCGGGGGCATCGGTAAAGGTCATTTGGTCAAAGAAATTGACGCCTTAGGCGGAATTATGGCGCGAGCCATAGACCGTGCCGGCATCCAGTTCAGGCGCTTGAACGCCAGCAAAGGCCCGGCGGTGCGTGCCACCCGCGCCCAAGCTGACCGGGTATTGTACAAACAAGCCATCCGTAGTGTCCTGGAACAACAGCCAAATCTGGTGTTGTTTCAACAAGCGGTGGATGATCTGTTGGTGGAAAACGGCCGGGTAGCCGGAGTGGTTACCCAAATGGGGCTCAAATTTGCCGCCCGTGCGGTGGTTTTGACAGTGGGCACGTTTTTAGGAGGCCGCATCCATATTGGTCTGAATAACTACGAAGGCGGCCGGGCGGGCGATCCTCCAGCCAACGCGTTGTCTCGGCGCTTGCGGGAGTTGCCATTTCGCGTGGATCGCCTGAAAACCGGCACCCCGCCGCGCATAGACGGCAAAACCATTGATTACAGCGTAATGGAACCGCAGCCGGGTGATGATCCCGTGCCGGTATTTTCGTTTTTGGGCAGCGCGGCGGAACACCCGCAGCAAGTGGAGTGTCACATTACGCACACTAATGCCGAGACCCATGAGATTATCGCCTCCGGGCTGGAGCGTTCACCCATGTATACCGGTGTCATCGAAGGTGTAGGCCCGCGGTATTGCCCGTCCATCGAAGACAAAATCCATCGCTTCGCCGATAAAAGTTCGCACCAGATTTTTGTGGAGCCGGAGGGGCTTACCACCCATGAGGTGTATCCCAACGGCATTTCCACCAGTTTGCCCTTCGACATCCAATACCGCTTCGTGCGTTCCATCCAAGGCTTTGAAAACGCCCATATCACCCGGCCGGGCTACGCCATTGAATACGATTATTTCGATCCCCGCGATTTGAAGCCGTCGCTGGAAACCCAGCATATGCCGGGGCTGTTTTTCGCCGGTCAGATCAACGGCACCACCGGTTACGAAGAGGCCGCCGCCCAAGGCTTGATCGCGGGCTTGAACGCCGGCCTGCAAGTACATGACAAAGAGCCCTGGTCACCGCGCCGTGACGAAGCCTATATTGGCGTGTTGATCGATGATTTGATTACCCGCGGCACGAGTGAGCCCTATCGTATGTTCACCAGCCGGGCCGAATATCGCTTGTTATTGCGCGAAGACAATGCGGACTTACGTTTGACCCCCGCAGGCCATCAGCTGGGTGTGGTGGATGATCACCGTTGGCAAGCCTTTGAACAAAAGCGAGAAGCCATCGAAACCGAGTCGCAACGTCTGCAGCGTACCTGGATACGCCCCGAAGATGTGTCTGAAGAACAAACGCAACACGTACTGGGGAAGACATTGTCGCGGGAATACCGCTTGTCTGATTTGTTACGCCGGCCCGAAGTCAGTTATACCGGCTTAATGACTTTGCCGAAGGCGGGGCCGGGCATCGATGATGTGGTGGTAGCCGAACAACTGGAAATCCAGGCCAAATACGCCGGCTATATAGAACGTCAGCAAGAAGAAATCGAACGCCACCGGCGTTACGAAACCTTGACCTTGCCCGAGAATTTGGACTACGGCAAAGTCAGAGGCTTATCTAACGAAGTACGGCAAAAGCTCGAACAGCACCGTCCGGCTACCATCGGCCAGGCGTCCCGGGTATCCGGGGTCACCCCGGCGGCGATTTCATTGCTGCTGGTGCATTTGAAAAAACAATCCGGGCAGACGCGCAAGAAGGCGTCTTAATTGGGTGGATTCACTTTTAATAATCAAATAACGGAGGGCGGTATGAAGAAAATTGCAGTTGCGATGATGTTATTAATTGCCAGCGTATCAGCGTATGCGGCTGACAACGGTCTTATCAGTAAAAAAAGTAAATACAGTGTGACCGAAACCATCGATCGTTTAGAAAAAGCGTTAAAAGAAAAAGGCATTACCGTTGCCCTGCGCTGGAACCACAGTGAGAAAGCGAATGCTGTGGGGATTCCCTTGCGGCCTACCGAATTGTTGATTTTTGGCAATCCCAAACTAGGATCTAACTTTTTTACCAGCAAGCAAACCTCGGGCATCGATTTACCCATGAAAGCCCTGGCGTATAAAGATGAAAAAGGTCAGGTGTGGTTGACCTATAACGATCCTCAATACATCGCCGACCGCCACGGTATAAAAGACCGTGATGAAGTTGTCGGAAAAATGAGCAAAGCCTTGGACAATTTTTCTTCCGTGGCTACTGGTAACTAGCGATTAGGTCTATACTGAATAACTAATTACGAACCTAAGTTACGCAAGTATCAGTTACCGTGTCTGTCGAGAAGGCGCTTTCTCAGGGCCTGGAAGCGCTGGAGATTTCCGGCTCTGAGGAAATAAAACGCAAGTTGTTGGCGTTTATTGATTTATTACACAAATGGAATCGCGTATATAACCTGACGGCGATACGCGAAAAAGAAAAAATGCTTACCCACCACATTCTCGACAGTGTGGCGGTAATGCCGTTTTTATACGGGGTAGATGTATTAGATGTGGGCAGTGGGGCAGGATTACCCGGTGTGCCGCTGGCTTTGGTGTCACCGGAGAGACAATTTGTATTGCTCGACAGCAACGCAAAAAAAACTCGCTTTATAAAGCAAGTGAAAGCGGAGCTGGGGTTAACCAACCTGATTGTTGAAACCGCCCGGGTAGAGCGGTTTCACCCCGCAAAGACATTCGATACCGTTATATCCCGCGCTTATTCATCGATATCGCAATTTTTACTCGCCGCCGGGGCGCATTGTAAACAGGACGGGGTAATAATAGCGATGAAAGGGGAATATCCAGAGGTTGAATTGCGAGCAATTCCCGAGGGTTATTCCATAAAAGCGGTGTCGGCTGTTAATGTACCGTTTTTGCAGGCGCAACGGCACATCGTGAAAATAGTGCATGATTGAGTGTTTAATCGTAGGCTCATTGCGTGTCTAATTGTGGGGCTGATTGAAAACACCGTTCCGTACGATACAGGTTTTCATTAGTAAAAGCGCAGCAAACACATTACAATTGGTGAAAACATAACCGATAGGTCATAAGTTATGGGAAAAATCGTAGCGATAGCCAACCAAAAAGGTGGTGTGGCGAAAACCACGACCAGCGTCAACCTGGCGGCATCTTTGGTGGCCACCCGGCGCAAAGTGTTGCTGGTGGACATGGATCCACAAGGCAACGCCACCATGGGCAGTGGCGTCGACAAACAAAGTCTCAACTATTCCAGCTATCATGTGCTGATGGGCGAGGTTGATATCAGCAACGCCATAACCTCCACCAACGAAGCCGGTTATGATTTACTGCCCGCCAATGCCGATTTAACCGCCGCCGAAGTGCAATTGCTCGATATGCAGCAGCGGGAACGCAAACTGCGTGAAGCGCTGCAAACCGTACGAGAGCGATACGATTATGTTTTTATCGATTGCCCACCGTCGCTGAATATGTTGACCTTAAACGCATTGGTCGCGGCGCAATCGGTATTGATCCCCATTCAATGTGAATATTATGCACTGGAAGGCTTGACGGCGTTGGTGAATACCATAGAAGAAATCCGTGGCTCGCTAAATCCTAATTTAAGAATCGAAGGCTTGTTGCGTACCATGTACGATCCGCGTAATCGATTGTCGGCCGATGTCACCATGCAACTGCAAAAATATTTCGGCGACCGGGTGTACCGCACGGTTATTCCCCGTAACGTGCGTTTGGCGGAAGCCCCCAGCTATGGCGTGCCCGCCCTGATTTATGATAAAACATCCCGTGGCGCCCAAGCCTATTTGGCACTCGCCGGCGAAATCGTGCGCCGGGAAGAACAACAACGCGTGGGTGCCAGTGCCGCCACGGTGTAAACGGACGTTGCAACACGGTGCGTAACAAACGCACCATAAAAAACACGTAGCAGCAAGCAGAAAAGCAGAAACATAGAATTTATTCAGATCGCTTTATTCATTTAGCAGGACTACCATGATTGTGAAAAAACGAGGCCTTGGGCGTGGATTAGACGCCTTGCTCAGTGGTTCCAACTCCGCGTCGCAAACCGAGGGCAATGCCGAAGAGGGCAGCGCCGGGATATCTAAAGAAAACGAATTGCGTCAGTTGCCGGTAGACTTGCTGCAACCCGGCAAATACCAGCCCCGCACCGACATGCACAATGAAAGCCTGCAAGACCTGGCCAACTCCATTCGCGCCCAAGGCTTGTTGC
>JASFLF010000116.1:0-8201 GCA_050118235.1 Gammaproteobacteria bacterium
GGCGAACCAACCATTGCGGTAGCGGCACCCGCCGTGCTTAACGCCATCTTCGCCGCCACCGGAAAGCGCATTCGTCAGTTCCCGTTAATACATGCTGACCTGCGTCCGGTTTGAGAGATGCTTTTATAATGCTTTTGAAAAAATTTGGCGGACGCTGGCTCGCTATTAAAAATATCTGGTGGGGTGTGTATCCTTCCCGGCTATAAAGCATTAGCAACAACAACGGGACAACTAAGCCGTGTCACAGTGGCTGGGAAGAATTATTGCCGCTTAGCGATACGATTTATAACAAACTTTCCGAGCTTAAGTTTCTTCGATACATTTCAGTTAAAAGCGGTAATGACCGTGGTGCCGGACCATTTATCTACAATATTCAATGAAATTCTAATTTATGGATTTCGCTTTTTGCGCTCTGTTTCACCACTCTTTCAGTGTTTACGGCTGTTTTGATCGCTCGCGTATGTTTTGCGATATCGACCGCAAACGATCTGCGGGTTCATCTGCGATTACGAAGTAAAGCAGAGTGGCGTGCGTCCATGAGCAAACCGTAGTGGCGCTGTCCTTGTATTGGTGACAATTGGGCATTGAGCCGTTTTTGCTCTTCTTCAGGCCGGCGGGCAGTGAGGTGATGTAGTATGTTAATCTTGCTTCGTGGGGTCCGCGGTACAGATACATCCCGGCCGGCTCACCCTCAGCCGGCAGCAAGCGTCCACCCAATAATTCGTATCCGTACGTGGTTAAATCCGCCGGTCCTACGGGTTCGCCCAGTCGCGCGGACAACCAACTCATCAAATGATTTTGTTCGGGCGCTTGCACTTCCACTGCGTGTCGTGTTTCGCGTGCGTAGACACGGTGCGCATCGACAGCCAGCGATTCCAGGGCGGCGCGAGCGGGAACGGACACCCCGGATAGTTCGCCGTGCATTACCCACCCCAGCAAAGTTCCCACCATCAGTAGTACGCCTGCAGCGATGCTTTGGAATAACCAACGAGTGGCGGCTGGCTTGGTGTCTGAAGAGGGCAGGTTGATAGCGTTCGAAGGCCTGGCAGGCACACGTTGATCTTTCTCCTTTAACAAGGCTAAAACATTTGCGGGCACCGGACGGTCCAGGGCGGGATCGAACAACGCATGCAGTGATTGATTCAGCAGCCGGTGATCGTGCGATTCCTGTTGTTTTTCAGAATGGGTGCGAAAATAAGCCTCCACTTGCTCACGTTGCTGTGGGCTAAGTTGGCCGTCAGCGTACGCATGAAGCAAGTCATCGGTTATTTGTTGATCCTTTGCCATCAGTCCACCTTAGCCGTGTTTTGCAACTCTGCGGCAAACAGTTGATCGCGTAATTGCTTGCGAGCGCGGTGCAGCCTCGACATTACAGTGCCAAGAGGAATGTTCAGGATTTGACTGGTTTCTTTGTAGTTCATCTCCTCCAATCCGACCAGCAATAAGACTTCCCTTTGCTCCAGCGGCAATTGCATAAGCGCTTTATAAACGTCGTGAGTGGCCACGTGCGTCTCCTGGGAGGGTAGGGAACTGAGCTCGTTTGCGAATTCCATGGGAATGGTGTGTTTGGATACATCTATGCGCCTGTAATTGTCTATGTACAGGTTGCGCATAATGGCGAATAACCAGGGTTTGAGTTTTTTCTCAGTGTCCCATTGTTCGCAATTGCGTAACGCGCGTTCAACGCAATCTTGCAGCAGATCATCCGCGCTAGACTGCTCTCCCGTCAATGCCAACGCAAGCCGCATCATTACGGGTAACTGCTCTGTCAACAACTGTTTAAAGCGATCCATGTTACGTTTTGTGGCGATGCGCGGTTAAAAAGAGGCCGCATTGTAGCACCGGCCGGTGGCTTGCGCCACCGAGTAGTTCGTAAACAAGAAATAACATAATGGTTCTCTCCCTTAGTCAATACATTACGAAATACCGAGACGTTTATTCCCGCGAACGCGAAATATTTTCCTTTTTCATACGGCTGTCCGCAGGAGACGGTTTACGCTGTAGTATCGAAAATCACTCCTATCCTAAAAAAACACTCTGGCCGGGAATAAATCATCTAACGATTCGTATTGGTAGGTTAGGGATATTTTTCCTGAGGGCTCAAGAATGCCTGCGACTGAGTTTAATCCAAGGTGTTTTATCGGCATTTACGATTAATAACAAAACAGGGGACTTAAAAATGATAGTAAAAGTGCAACGATACGTCGTGTTGGGCATTGTGTGTTTAATGGGGGTTTGCGGCATGGCCTACGGTGCGACTGGGGGCTCGGTCGACGGTTTGGATCTTGGGTCCGTCAAATGCAATAACCGGGAAAACGGCCAAAGTGTGCGGCTTTATCCGGAGCGCGCTGACTGGGATTGCGAAGCGAGTGGAATGCAGGTCGGCGCCGGCAACCAAATAACGCAGCGGATCAGAGGCAAAGCGCTGCGCTCAAACGAGGGTATCCACGGAGTGGTTGTGGGAATAACTAAAATAAAGGCGCTGCGTTGTAAAAATCGTACGACCGGAAAAACGAGCTTGCAACGTCTTGTTGACGGCGTGAGTTGGAGTTGCAGCGATGCAGGTCTGCGTGTTTTTGCGGGAAATCGAGTGGATATTGTCATTTACGGATACGCGCAAGGGCCCGTGCCGCCGGCTCCGTCGGGGCTTAGCGTTAAAGCCGGACTCGGGCAAGCAACCCTTTCATGGAACGCAATTGCCGATACCGATCACTACAACGTGTATATAAGTACCGAACCGTCACTCAAACTGTCGCAGGAGACGCTGCTAGCCACCGTGGTGGACAACAATTTTATCGCCACCGGATTGATCAATGGTGTTGATTATTATTTCGTGGTCACAGCAGAGAATGCCTATGGTGAGAGCAATCCGTCTTTGGAAGTCTCGTCTATCCCCGGCTATATTGACCACAACGCGGTCTCCGACCGTTCCTGCAGCAACTGTCATGATCAGTCGCCCACACACCCGCTAACCACATCGGTTTGTGAGAGTTGCCATGGCGTGGCAGCGTGGATTCCGCTGCTCCTGCCCATGGACCATAGCCAAGCCATGGACAATTGCGTCAGGTGCCACGATAACGTTATCGCGACCGGAAAATCCGCAAATCATATAGCCACTTCCGATCGGTGCGAGCTGTGCCATTCGACGGTATCTTTTGTTGCATTGATATTTGACCATACTAACGTAGCCGGGCAATCATGCGCGCAATCCGGCTGTCATGACGGCAGAAGCGCAGTGACAGCAAAACCACTTACCCACCCGGTTACTACGGATTATTGCGAGGCCTGTCACAACACCAGCGCATGGGTACCGTTGGTTTTTCCATTCGATCATTCTCAAACCTACGATTCATGCCAGATCTGTCACAATGGCACCATTGCTACCGGGAAATCGGCAACTCACCCAATAACATCAGGCCAATGCGAAAGTTGTCATACACAAGCATCATGGTTGCCACTGATTATGCCGTTTAACCACAGCGAAGTGATCGCGCCATCCTGTTTAGACGGGGGCTGCCACAATCAAAGCGATACCCCGGCGGTTCACTGCCCCACTACCGTAGATTGCAGTACTTGCCACACCCCAACGGTGTGGATAGATGCGCAGCCTTGCGGGACAAACGGTTAACTCCGAACTACTTTTTGTATCTATTGAATTTTGGGACAACCGCGGGGACTGTCTATGATTGTCAGATCAGACCAACCTGTAAACTTGATACCAAATTGCATGCAGGGCCGTTTAGAATATCTGATGACGGTTTATGTCCTTCAGACAGGTTTTGCATACGAGATGTGCTGTCGTTGCGAAAGGCGCGGATTACTATCAGAACGTATTAGACAACCCAGTTGGGATGCCGTCTAATATATTTTCTGAATCACTTGTGTGGCTTCCGAAGGAAGCATACAGTGAAAAAAAACGAATAAAGAATTTAACTTTGATACGGATTTTTGCGTAGAAACGTTCTCGAATCATGAAGGATGCAGTGTTTGGTCTTCAAGCTGGGATAGAACGCTGCTTTGGAAAATGCAATCCCGTGGATATTCGCTGAGGATATCCACAGGATTTCTGCCAATAACTGATTCTCTAGGCGCCATTGGCATATTGCAGCCGCATTTGATTGGTCGCTGCTACCATGTTGGTCAGTGCCTCATGGCTATTGTTTTGCATAACGCCTCTTAACCCTTGGCAGTGTCGTGAGTAGTTTGTTGAAAGCCAGCTTCGGCCTGGCTAACACGTCTAAATATACGCCTTAATAAAAGCATAAAATCATCCACATAAGTAAACACCACCGGAATGATCAGCAACGATAAAAATGTTGAGGTCAGTAAGCCGCCGATTACCGCGATGGCCATTGGTGCGCGGAAGCTGGGTTCGGCGCCGATGCCCATGGCGACCGGTGTCATCCCGGCACCCATGCAATATGGGGACACTGCAATATGGGGACACTGATTCCTTAATAACTTAATAGAAATATTACGATAATTTTGTTGTATTCGCCAAATGCCAAGACAAGGACGATTACATATACTGGGTGGTTACTACCATGTTACGGGTCGTGGGATGGAACGTCGGCGCATATTCGATCAGAATGAAGATAATAGAGGTTTTTTGTCCAGGCTAGGAGAAGGATTGGAGCGATCCCAAAGCCTATGTCTCCAATTGATTAAGGTATTAAAGAATCAGTGTCCCTCTTTGTCTCTTTGCTTAAACGAAATAAAGCAGGTGCGATATCTATCGCACCTGCACCTGAAATGTCTTATAGGTCACCTCCTATCTACTCGTTATGCTGCATTAGAGTATGTTCTCGTGCTTGGTTGTGTTGTTGGGAATTTATAGCATTTAGCTAAAGTTGCTAAATCGGCCTCGGGTTCTGCCGCCTCGACATCTATGCGTGAACCAAAGCTGTTAATATTTAAAGCGGCATATATGGGATCCCATGCGGTAATCGCTGATACGATTAAAGGAATCGCCAATAATGTCATCGCCATACCCGGTGTCATGGTTGTGGTTATCGTCAATAGCGAATACAGTAAGATGCCGCCAACGCCAAGCCGTATACCACGATCCATAATACCAATGTTTGCAACCGACCAACTGCGTTGTTGAATTTCCGCTTCAGTTTCGACGAAGGTGGATTTTCCAAATAGTGCAAAGATCGGATCCCAGCCAATAATGGCGCTTGAAATCAATGGGATTGCAAGCAATATAATGATACTCCAGCTGCCCATAGTTTCCGGTTGTATGGCCAATGGCGTAATTAACATGGCAGCGCCCGCCAAAGCCCGAATTTGCCGGTCAATAAAGCCAATATTTTGTGCAATGATCTTTCGTCTATTTGTGTTTGTAATGTTCATGATTGCCTCCAATGCAGAAGATGCCCGTTACGGTGTATTTAAACCTCCAAAGTAACTACTCTGATGCTTCGAACTTTGTTAGGTATAGTATGGGGGTGAGAATATATTTGTAAAAATTGAAAACATGATTGGTTATCATTGAGAATTATCAATGATAAAGTTGAGATACTATTATTCAGATTCTCTGATAATATTATAAATAACAGTGGGTTACTTCAGTTGAGGGTCGATTTTCTGTGCAAGATCGTTAACTTGTTGTGTTAAACGCTCCCCTTCGTTGTGTAGAAAATCGACAAATGATTTTGCGATGACGGAAAGTTCCTTGCCTTTTCGGTAGACCAAATGCCATTTACGATGCACCGGAAAGCCTTCGACATTAAGTAAAGCAATAGGTCCTTTGGCGCCTTCTAACAAAATTGTGTGTAGAGAAAGCACAGAAATACCTAATTGTCCAATCAATGCATGTTTAATTGCTTCGTTGTTACTCAGTACCATGCGCACATTGGGCTTTAAACCTTTGGATTTGAACATTGATTCAATCACATCACGGATGCCAGAGCCCGGTTCGCGTAAAATCAGTGATTGTTCTGCGAATTGTTTCAAGCTAATTTTTTGTTTTTGTTTTATCAGTGGATGTTTTTTGCTAGCCATGACATAGATCGGATTGGCTGCAAATTCGATGGTTTCGATATCGAGCTCTTTTGGTGGATTATGGCCTAGAATGTAAAGGTCGTCTTCATTATTATCTAAGCGTTGTAATATGTTTTCTTTATTATTGACGTTGAGTGAAACCTCAATGTCAGGATACTGTTGCCAGAATTTACCCAGTACTTCTGGTGCAAAATACTTGGCTGTTGAGATAACTGATAATTTTAGTGAACCTATTTTAATTCCCTTTAAATCCGCAAAGGCCATTTCCGCATTATCTAACCGGTTAATGACATCCTGACAGGCATGATATAGGATTTCGCCGGCTTCAGTTAAGTAGGTTTTTTTACCGACAATTTCTACCAATGGCATACCCGCCAATTCCGAGAGGTGTTTAACCTGAGTCGATACTGTTGACTGAGTAAGGAATAGTTCTTCGGCAACGCGGGTAAAATTCTTCAAACGTCCAATGGCTTCAAAGATCTGTAACTGGCGTAAAGTAACGTGGCGAGCAAGCTTTAACATAAATTAATACTTTTATTTTTTTGTGGACTTCTTTCTTTTCAGTGATACTCTGCCATGAGACGTCATAGCCTGTTCATTCAATTTGGACGGATGTTTCCAAGGTGCAGATGACGTCTTGCCGTATTATACAATACTTCACTTTAGAATCTTGCTTTTGCCAATTGCCACCTGCCTAAAATTCACTATACAGGCGTCCTCGGGTTTAATGAAAGCTCGATATATTAGATTGTCAACATAGTAATATGTTTTATAAGGGTAAATAATTCAGTATAAAATTGTAATAGACATTTATCCATAGGTGGATATTATTGGCGTGATCAGATTTTTAGTAATATCTGACAGAACATATATTATAAAGGTAAGTTTGCGGGTGCTTTTCGTTGTGTTAATTATTAGAATATAAATTACCAACCTATGAGATAACTAAAATATATTGAGGCTATATTTATCAAGCGCATGACAACAGTGAACATGTTAACACCGCGGATCCCGAGTGTCTTTCTGCGGATACTGATATTTTTACTCATTTGGTGGGTCATCACTGACGGAACTCTAGCATCCTGGTGGATCGGACTACCTGCGGTGCTACTCGCCGTGATAATAAGCGTTATCTTGGTTCCCACGACTACCATTAACTGGTACGAATTATTTAAATTTATACCGTATTTTATAATTCGATCATTTGTTGGAGGGGTTGACGTTGCTATGCGTGCATTACATCCAAAGCTTCCAATTGTTCCAGCATTGATCGAATACCCCTTGCGACTACCAATCGGATTGCCGCAAGTCTTTTTTATCAACACGGTCAGCTTATTGCCGGGCACATTGATCGCAGACTCACACGGAGATACACTTGAAGTGCATATACTTGATGAAACGAGTGGGTTTATCGATGAAATCAGGTCTGTTGAACAGAGTATTGCGAAAATATTTGTTGTAACTTTGAATGAAAGGGAAAACAACAAAGGAAAATGAAATGAAACGTTTCAAAAACATACTGTGTGTTGTAAAGCCTGGAAAAACAAACAAGCCAGCCATTGAACGTGCTGTCACGCTGGCACAGCAAAATCAGGCCAGCTTAACAATCGTTGACGTGGTACGAAAAGTTGTGTCTGGCATCAATATGCCAGAAGGCGGCCCTATATCAAACGAGTTGCAGAGCGCAATTCAACGTGATCATGAAGAGCATCTGAAACCTTTAATCGAATCCTATCGCAAGCAAATAAATATTGAATTCAAAATATTAACAGGCGAGTCGTTTTTGGAAATCATTCGCCAAGTATTACGATTCAGTCATGATTTGGTGATAAAAGTACCTGATACACACGACTGGTTAGATCAATATTTGGGTAGTGAAGACATGCACTTGCTACGTAAATGTCCTTGTCCGGTATGGCTGATCAAAACTGAAAAGACTAGAATTGAGCGACGGGTACTGGCTTCGGTTGATGTTGGTGATGATGTCGATGAACAGGGGGAATCCCTGGATAAGTTAAACCATCAAATTCTGGAAATGGCCGGATCATTGGCGATATCCGATTTTGCAGAATTACACATTGCACATGTTTGGGATGCGGTCGGAGAAGGCACTATGCGTGGGGCTTTCATGAAGACTCCGGAAGAAGAGATACTTGCCTATGTTGAACAAATACGGCAGCAACATGAGCGCAAAC
>JASFLF010000117.1:0-8166 GCA_050118235.1 Gammaproteobacteria bacterium
GCCCAAAAAGGCGTGATGGAATTTTTATTGATTAACCATCCATTGGATTGTCCTATCTGCGATCAAGGCGGTGAATGCGAGCTGCAAGACATCGCGATGGGTTATGGCAATGCCTATTCGGAATTCGGCGAGAAAAAGCGCGTCGTCAAAGACAAAAACCTGGGGCCTTTGATTGCCACTGATATGACCCGTTGTATCCACTGTACCCGATGTGTGCGGTTTGGCGAAGAAGTCGCCGGTGTTCGGGAACTGGGCGCTACCGGTCGCGGTGAGCATATGGAAATCGGAACCTATGTAAGCCATACGGTTACCTCCGAATTGTCCGGCAACGTGATTGATTTGTGCCCGGTGGGAGCGTTGACCTCAAAGCCTTTTCGTTTTTCAGCGCGTGCTTGGGAAATGGTGCAAAGAGATACTATAGCACCGCACGATTGTCTAGGCTCCAGCCTGCATGTGCATGTCTGTGACAACAAAGTCATGCGGGTGGTGCCGAAAGATAACGAAGCCATTAATGAAACCTGGATTTCCGATCGCGACCGGTTCAGTTACCAAGCCTTAAACAGTAAAGATCGGCTTAGCACGCCCAAAATAAAAAGCGGTGGGACCTTAAAAAATACCGATTGGGAAAGTGCCTTGCAGGTTACGGTCGAAGGGTTGAAAAAGATGTTCAAAAACCGCGGCGCGTCCCAAGTGGGTGTATTGGCATCGCCTACCGCGACAGTTGAAGAGTTGTATTTAATCCAAAAGCTGGCCCGTTCCTTAGGAATTGACAGCATTGATCACCGAATTCGACAAATGGATTTTAGTGATCAAGATATTGCGCCGTCCTTCCCTTGGCTGGGGCAGAGTATCGCAGATCTCGAGCAGCTTAATAGCGTATTGCTAGTTGGATCGAACATACGCAAGGATCAACCCATTGCGGCACACCGGCTGCGCAAAGCGGCCCACAATGGCGCCAAAGTGATGTGTGTTAATTCTGTGGATTATGAATTCTATCTGCCTATCACTGAGAAGGTGATTTGCAGTCCCGCTAACATGGTCGCGGAACTGGCAGGCGTCATAAAAGCGGTTCTTGTCAAAACCGGAAAAGCCGCACCAGATGGACTGAAACCTCTGCTTGCACCCGTAGCGGTAAGCGAGGCGCATGAAAACATTGCTGAGCAGCTGATCAAAGGCGATAGCTCAAGTGTGTTGCTTGGACCGCAAGCCATCAACCATCCGGAATTTTCCTCGATACGGGTATTGGCCCATAGTGTTGCGCAATATACCAATAGCCGTATTGGGTATTTGTCTGAAGCTGGCAACTCCAGCGGGGCCTGGATAGCAGGCATGTTGCCGCACCGCGGTGCGGGCGGGGAAGCGGTAGCTACCGTGGGGTTAAATGCTTTGGATATGTTCAACAATCCGCTAAAGGCTTATGTGTTGCTGGACCTGGAACCCGAGTTAGACAGCGCCGTGCCATCTGTCGCATTTAATGCTTTAATAGACGCTGAGTTCGTGGTGGTTCTAACGCCTTTTAACAGCAGCCGATACCAGAAATACGCCGATGTGTTGTTACCTATCGCACCATTCACGGAAACAGCCGGGACATTTGTAAATATTGAGGGTCGCTGGCAGAGTTTTACCGGAGTCACGGTTCCATTTGGAGAAGCCCGACCGGCGTGGAAAGTGCTCAGGGTTTTGGGAAATCTATTCGATTGCAAGGGCTTCGAATACGTAAGCAGCGAAGAAATTCTCGCTGAGTTGCACGAAAAATGTAACAACATCAAAATCGATAATAGCATGCCTTGGCGTTGTCCTACTCAACTGGCAGCAGCCAATGATAAGGTGGTCAGGATTGCGGAGATGCAGACCTACGCATGGGATTCGCTACAACGGCGCGCTTCGGCGCTGCAGTCCACGCCGGACGCATACGAAGCGGCGATCAGGATCAATGAAAACATGGCCAAACGTTTTGGAGTAGCCGACGGGGACCGCGCTACAGCGACGCAAAATAGCGCCAAAGTGGTGTTACCGGTAATTATCGACAACTCAGTGGCCGATGACAGCGTATTAATCCACGCAGGTTTACAGGAAAGCGCCGAGTTGAGTGCTGAATTGGCCGAAATCGATATTACGCGGATTTAGATACCCACTAAACGTACAAAGCAACCAGCGAAAAAAATAAATACATAAAATGTTTGAGCTCATACAAACTTATTTACAATGGATGCCTGAAAGCCTTGCGACTGTAAGCATCATAGTGTTAAAGATTACAGCGCTTTTGGTGCCCTTATTGCTCGGCGTGGCGTATCTCACCTTGGCCGAACGGAAAGTCATTGGCTATATTCAAGTGCGCATCGGGCCGAACCGTGTCGGGCCGCGGGGATTGCTGCAACCCATTGCCGATGCCTTGAAATTATTGACTAAAGAAGTGATTCTCCCCAGCAATGCCAATCGGTTTTTGTTCCTGGTGGGACCGGTGCTGGCCATCGCACCCGCCGTGGCGGCCTGGGCCGTGATACCGTTTGATAAAGGGATGGTTATCGCCGACGCCAACGCCGGGTTATTGTATATATTGGCAATGACCTCCATGGGAGTGTACGGCGTCATCATTGCCGGTTGGGCATCCAATTCCAAATACGCTTTCTTAGGCGCGTTGCGTTCCGCCGCGCAAATTGTCTCTTATGAAATTGCCATGGGTTTCGCCATAGTGGGTGTGTTATTGGCAGCGGGTAGTTTGAATATCGGCGAAATCGTATTGGCTCAGCAAGGCGGCTTTTTGCTGTGGTTTTGGCTGCCGTTACTGCCGTTGTTCTTAATATATTTTATTTCCGGCGTGGCGGAAACCAATCGTGCACCGTTCGATGTGGCTGAAGGGGAATCGGAAATTGTTGCCGGATTTCATGTGGAATATTCCGGTATGACCTTCGCGGTATTCTTTTTGGCGGAATACGCCAATATGATTCTCGTGGCCGCATTAACCTCTTTGTTGTTTTTTGGCGGCTGGTTATCGCCGTTGGAAGGTATATTGCCAGCGGGAATTTTTGATGTCGCTGTTTTAGGGACGTTATTAGGTCCCGGTATACATTGGTTTTTGCTGAAGACCGCGTTTTTCTTGTTTGTTTTTCTATGGTTGCGGGCGACGTTTCCCCGCTATCGATATGACCAAATCATGCGCTTGGGCTGGAAGGTGTTTATTCCCATTACCATCGTCTGGCTGATGCTGGTTGGCTGGGCGGTGGTAGATCATTGGGCGCCTTGGTTTGACTGAGCAATATCTATGAGATTTCTGCTATGAATGTCGTCACAAACTACATCAAAAGTCTGTTTTTGATAGAACTGTTTAAAGGCTTGCGCTTGACGCTCGGCTATCTTGGGCGCAAAAAATTTACCGTGCAATATCCTGAGGAAAAAACGCCGTTGTCGCCGCGGTTTCGGGGCCTGCATGCATTGCGCCGTTACCCTAACGGTGAAGAGCGTTGCATTGCGTGTAAACTTTGTGAGGCCGTTTGTCCGGCGTTGGCGATAAAAATCGAATCGCAAAAACGAGAAGATGGAACCCGCAGAACCACCCGTTACGACATCGATTTAACCAAATGCATTTTTTGCGGTTTTTGCGAAGAGTCCTGCCCGGTGGATTCCATTGTGGAGACGGATATTTTTGAATACCACGGCGAAGAGCGTGGTGACTTGTTGATGACCAAAGAAAAACTATTGGCAGTGGGCGATAAATATGAACAGCAAATTGCCAAAAATCGTGAACTGGACGCGCCTTATCGTTGACGTTTTATACCATTAGTGGTGTTGTTTGAATTGTTTGAATTGATAGAACAGATAGAACAGATAAATTAAAAATCATTTATGAGCACGGAACAAATAATATTTTATGTATTTTCGTTGATACTGATTTTCGCCGCCGGCATGGTGATCACGGTCAGAAACCCTGTGTTTGCGGCGCTATCGTTGGTATTGGCGTTTTTTACCAGCGCCGCTATTTGGGTATTGCTGGAAGCGGAATTCCTGGCGCTCACCTTAGTGTTGGTGTACGTTGGCGCTGTAATGGTGTTGTTTCTCTTTGTAGTCATGATGTTGGATATCAATCTCGCAGCACTTAGAGAAGGATTCGCCAGATATCTGCCATTTGGAGCGGTGGTGGCCATTATCATGTTGGCTCAACTGGCGGTGATCGTCGGTCCGGAACAATTTGGTTTGGATAAAATAGCCGACCCGCTCGCAAAAGGTGCGAACTACAGCAATACCAAAGAACTGGGTGGCGTGTTGTATACAGATTATTTGTATCCGTTTGAAATCGCCGCAGTGATATTGCTGGTGGCTATTATCGCCGCAATCGCATTGACCATGCGTAAACGTAAAAAACGCCAAACGATGCAACCGGAAGAACAAGTACGAGTTAAACGAAACGAACGGGTTCGCATGGTGAAAATGCCAGCGGAAAAGAAACTATAGTTCCCTATAACGCGAACACTATAACAATAGGGAGGGGGAATGATTTCACTATCACATTTTTTAATTTTAGGCGCCATACTGTTTTGCATCAGTGTTGCCGGCATTTTTCTTAACCGCAAAAACGTCATCATCCTGCTGATGGCTATCGAGTTAATGCTGTTGGCGGTGAATATGAATTTCGTGGCGTTTTCCCATTATTTAGGGGACATTGCCGGGCAGGTTTTCGTGTTTTTCATTTTAACCGTAGCTGCCGCGGAAGCGGCCATCGGCTTGGCTATATTGGTTGTGTTGTTTCGTAATCGCAGCACCATCAATGTGGAAGACTTGGACACATTAAAAGGTTAAGGGGTGGAGCAGTGGAAAACGTCTATTTAGCCATTGTCCTAGCCCCGCTAATTGGTGCCATCGTCGCGGGTTTTTTCGGTAAGACCATAGGCCGGGCCGGCGCCCATTGGGTAACCAATATCGGCGTCGCTATTTCGTTTGTATTGTCACTGGTGGTTTTTAAACACATTATCATTGATGGTGCAGAGCCCTTTGATGGCACGGTGTACACCTGGATGGTGACCGACGGCATACGCTTTCAAGTGGGTTTTCTTATCGATGAATTGACCGCCGTCATGCTTCTGGTGGTGACTTTTGTATCGTTTATGGTGCATATCTACACCATAGGCTATATGCACGATGACGATGGGTATCAACGGTTCTTCAGTTACATTTCCTTATTCACCTTTTCCATGTTGATGCTGGTAATGTCCAACAACTTCATGCAGTTGTTCTTTGGCTGGGAAGCGGTGGGTTTGGTGTCATATCTGCTGATTGGTTTCTGGTATAAAAGAGAATCCGCAATATATGCCAATCTCAAAGCCTTTTTAGTGAACCGGGTAGGGGACTTCGGATTTTTGTTAGGTATTGCCGCGGTGTTGATGTATTTTAACACTATGGACTACGCAGAGGTGTTTGCAGCGGCTCCCGCAATGGCCGGTTTGACCATCGAAGTGTGGCCCGACACGCAATGGTCGTTGATGACTGTAATTTGTGTGCTGCTGTTTATCGGCGCCATGGGTAAGTCGGCGCAAATGCCGTTGCATGTGTGGTTGCCGGATTCCATGGAAGGCCCCACACCGATCTCGGCATTGATCCATGCCGCAACCATGGTGACGGCGGGTATTTTCATGGTGGCTCGCATGTCGCCGTTGTATGAACTGTCGGAAACTGCATTAAGCTTTGTAATGATTATCGGCGCATCAACGGCCTTCCTGATGGGGTTACTGGGCATAGTGCAAAACGATATCAAACGCGTAGTGGCTTACTCGACATTGTCGCAGTTGGGTTATATGACAGTGGCCTTAGGCGCTTCCGCCTACGCCGCCGGAATTTTTCATCTATTGACCCATGCGGCGTTTAAAGCCTTATTGTTCCTGGCTGCTGGCTCGGTCATCATCGCCATGCACCACGAACAAGACATCCGCAAAATGGGCAATATGAAAAAATACATGCCCATCACCTGGATTTGCATGTTGATCGGTTCCGTCGCTTTGATCGGTGTGCCACCGTTCGCTGGATTCTTTTCCAAAGACGCCATTATTTCCGCCGTACATCATTCGCAAATTTGGGGAGCCGGCTTTGCTTATGTATTAGTGGTATTAGGAGTTTTTATCACCGCGTTTTATTCGTTCCGCATGTATTTTTTAGTGTTCCACACCGAGGAACGCATGGACGAACACACCAAGGAGCATTTGCAGGAGTCGCCCAAAGTCGTGACTGTGCCGCTGATATTGCTTGCTATACCTTCAGTGCTGGCCGGTATGTTCTTCGTTATGCCCATGTTGTTCGAAGGTTTGTTCGGTAACGCCATTTATGTGGCGCCGGAGCACAATGTCTTGGGGGAAATCGGTGAGCATTACACCGGTGTTATGTCCTTTATCGCTCACGGCGTATTGGAATTGCCGTTCTGGCTGGCCCTGGCCGGGGTGGGATCCGCCTGGTATCTCTACATTAAACGCCCCGAATTGCCGGACGTTTTCAAGAACAAAGTGTTGTGGTTGTACAACCTGCTAATTCGTAAATATGGATTCGACGAATTTAATGATTTCTTCTTCGCCGGAGGCGCCCGTGGCGTTGGCAGAGCTTTTTGGAATATCGGCGATGTCAAACTCATCGACGGCTTGATGGTAAATGGTTCGGCACGCACCATAGGCTGGATATCCAGTAAGATTCGTAATATTCAAACCGGTTATTTATATCACTACGCATTCGCCATGATCATTGGACTGGTGGGCTTGGTATTGTTGTTTGTGCATTAAAAGAATAAAAAGGATCGGATTACATGTTTTCTGATTTGCCATTGTTAAGCTTGGTTATCTGGACGCCCATAATCGGCGGTGTCCTGGTATTGTTTTTCAGTAAAGATGAACAAGCCAACAACGCCCGCTGGATTTCCCTGGCGTTCTCCGTACTGACTTTCGTATTGGCCATTCCGCTTTACACCATGTTCGATACCACCACCCACCAGATGCAATTTGTGGAAATGACGCCATGGATAAGCACATTTGATGTCAACTATCATCTGGGAGTAGATGGCATTTCCATGCCACTGATTTTTTTGACCGCGTTTACCACCGTGATTGTGGTGATTGCCGGTTGGGAAGTGATTGAATACAAAACCGCGCAATACATGGCGGCGTTTCTGATTATGAACGGGCTGATGATCGGGGTGTTTTCATCCATGGACGCCATTTTATTTTACGTCTACTGGGAAGCCATGTTGATACCCATGTTCTTAATCATCGGTGTGTGGGGCGGCCCCAAAAGAGTATATGCGACCATTAAGTTCTTTCTGTACACCTTTCTCGGATCGGTCTTCATGTTGGTGGCCTTAATTTATATGTACAGTCAGTCCGGCACGTTCGAAATTCTGGATTTCTACGGCCTGCGCCTGAGTCTGAACGAGCAGATTTTGATTTTTATCGCGTTTTTGCTGGCGTTTGCCGTTAAAGTACCCATGTTCCCGGTACATACATGGTTGCCCGACGCGCACGTGGAAGCACCTACCGGTGGTTCGGTGATTCTGGCGGCCATTATGTTGAAATTAGGGACCTATGGCTTTGTGCGCTTTAGCCTGCCTATTACGCCGGACGCCTCCAATAGCCTGGACTGGTTGATGATTACCTTGTCTTTGATCGCTGTGGTGTATATCGCCTTTGTGGCGCTGGTGCAAAAAGACATGAAAAAACTCATTGCCTATTCGTCCATTTCTCATATGGGTTTTGTGACCTTAGGATTTTTCATTGTTTACACCATCATCGAAAACACCGGCAACGCCCAAGGCGCGGCGTTGGGCATTAATGGCGCCTTAGTGCAAATGATATCTCACGGTTTTGTGTCCGGGGCGCTGTTTTTGTGTGTGGGAGTCATGTATGACCGTATGCACAGCCGTCAAATCGCCGACTATGGCGGGGTGGTCAATACCATGCCGGTGTTTGCGGCATTTATGGTGTTTTTCGCCATGGCGAACGCCGGACTGCCGGGAACATCCGGATTCGTGGGTGAGTTCATGGTTATTCTCAGTTCGTTTAAAGCCAATTTTTGGATCGCCTTCGCCGCGGGAACTACTTTGATCTTTGGTGCGGCTTACACTTTGTGGATGGTCAAGCGTGTGGTTTTCGGGGATGTGGTAAATGAAGGCGTTAAGACGCTAACGGATGTCAACAAGCG
>JASFLF010000118.1:0-8132 GCA_050118235.1 Gammaproteobacteria bacterium
TGGCCACGAGGCGGCCAACTTCGCAGAGATGCAGTCACGAAATTCAATTCATTTTAGCCTGATCAACGGGGGTGGGGCTCTGCCCCACCCCTCCAACAATGCCATTACCCCGATTGTTCAAAATGGCAATGAGATCCGGAAAATTGTTGCACCACTCTTTTACATCGAGAAATAAAGCATCCAGTTGGCAGTATTGTTTGAACAGTGTCCCTGATTTTCATAGATTTGGCATTTACACAGGATGTTAAGCAGATGATATCAATCCGTTGGTGTTTTTTAACGACTTAACGGTGATACTATGGCCCATACCACGGAAAGAACTCTAAATTTATTTTTGATATTATTCGTATTAATCACTTGCACCGTTAGCCCTTTAGCTTGTTCCATGGATAGCACTGGCAAAGCGCAAAGCGATGAACTCATCCCACCACGGCAAACCGAAGGTTATTTCAAGGTGTTGAGCACCTCGTATACGGATCAAATTTTGGCAGAGGACAAAGCCGGATGGCGATAGGTGTTAAATTAGCGGGTGTGTTGCCATTTTCAAAATGCCTGGCGGAGGCACACTTCTTGGGTCTTTGTTAACACATCAAAACTTGAAATTAACCGACAACCGGCAAAACACGTTTGATACTTTCTCGGTGGACAAAATAAACTCCGAGTATACAAAGAGCTCAAATTCTTGGAGGGGGACTAACAATGGTGGATAAATTAAAATTCGAATTCAATGGCTCGTTTCAATGCAGGCTTTCAACCAAAGTAGCCGGCGCGATTATGGATCCCAAACGCAAGGCGCATGTAAGCGCAAGTGGGCATATAGATGCGTATGGCGCTTTTTCCGGATGGCAGGTCGTTATCCCGATTGCCCACATGTCGGTTAGGTTATTTTGACATGGTGTCTGAATGATAAAGAGTGTTTCGATATAAATTATCCTATGGCCCCGTGTGTCACCAATAATCTAATGGGCACGACATTAGGAGAATCGCTGATGCCCATGCACTGCGCCCAATCGCAATTTTTTCTTTAGCAACTGACATCGTCAAACCCACAAGTCAAAATCGTGCCGCTTATTTATCAAGCGGGGCCGCCCCAACACTCGGTTCTTCTACCGGTGGCTCGAAACGGTCCTCCGGTTCATACGCGGAAAATTCGGATTTTTCGAGTTTCTCATCCTGATTTTTATCGATTTTTGGAAATTGTTTAAACAACCATTCGTTTCTATTGGCCTCATCGACGCTGATCACATTATCCTGATTCTGATCGAACTCACGAAAAAGTTGTTCGTTTTCGCCACTCAACTCATCCGCCCATCCGGTATACGGCAATAACAATCCAAGAACCATAACCCCCATCACGCTTTTAATGTTCATCCCTTTGCCCTCCTTTAATTACCAGTTGCCAAAATGATACCTTCAGTCAAACAACACGTATAAATTATCCCGCCAATAGCCGGATGTCATTGCAAAAAATCAATGGGCAACAATATTGTCGGGCGCTTTGTATAAGAGCTTCGGTGAGATAGTGTTAACCGCCCAGGCGGTCATTGCTGAATCGCCTCACTTACCAGTACAAATTTGATATTTTATGCTAGTACATAAAAATCCGATTTCCAAGTCATAGCTCCAGCACTAATTGCCGACCCCGCCCGGACTCGCACAGGTCTCTTGCTAAAGGGCTTTTCTTCAATCCAACCATGATCGGCGACAAATTTTCGAACAATGCTATGCCAGACCGAGGAAGAATTTGCTTCAATACCGAAAAAAAGTTTTCCAGTAGGTCTTCTGTGTGGTTGTGAACCATTCCTTCGCAATGGAGTGAAGAAATTCTAATCGCTTTTTGTTCGTGATATATTGCGATTTTTGCGCCTCTCGTTGACCTATGGCATCCACAATGATACCTATCGGATACATGTATAAAAATATCAGCCGGAAAGCGGATTGGTTGAAAGCAGACCAGGTCGTCGACATTTACTCGGTAAGTAGCTGTATCTCAGAAGATTTTACCGATTGGATTAATTATTGGAAACACAACGGATATTGGTTTTTCAATAGCCCAAAAGTTATTCAACATCTCGCCAAAGAACAACATCTTTCACTGCAAGGGATGACGTTGTTTTATTACTTGGCCTATGAAAAACAATGGGACGATGACAATCGCCGGTGGTTAGCTTTCGAGGCAGAACGATCGTTTTCCACCAACATAGATCAACCGGAAAATGCTGTTTTTCAAGGTTACGATATTGTGTCATTTTCCGGTCAAACATGCGCGGAATGTTCACCGTTGTCGTGTAACGGAATGGCGCAAGAATTAACGGTGAATAAACACTGTTTACTGGATGATTTGAAAGAAGCGAAAAAATTTCTGGAACAAGGCAAGTTTCACAATTGTGAGCCGGGGCCTTATCGTATATTTGCGGTTTACACGGTTGGATAGCTAACACAGCACGCTACTGTTCAAAATACCCCAAACAAGACTGGGCCTTTGTTTCGTGAAGCGTGGCTTTAATGATGGGAACATGCTTTTGTAAAAATGCGGGCTTTTTCTCCAAATTTTTTTCTTCAAAGCCAAAATAACGATTTAAGTAATGGCAAGTGGAAGGAATTAAATTGTGCAGATAATTATTATATTTTGGCACGCTGCTGATTCTAACCATAACATGACTCGGATTACATAAAGAAAACGTGTGAATAATCACACTTTTGGGTGTCGGGTTTTCCGCAGTTGGATAATTGCTTTCCATCGGACCTTAATAAAAACAATCAGTTATCGATATTTTACAGCCCCCCCTTAATTCAGGAGCAATCTTCCTGAATGTCACCCTCAAAAGATCCAAACGCCAGCCTGTTCACGCAGAATATTTTTATTGATTCGCGGTTTTTCAGTTTGGTTTCATATTGCCCCTCTACACTTCTGAGTAAGTTAAAAAGTGTAAGTCAAACAAAAGTTGTGAGGATTTTTAGCATGCAAAACCCAGCCAATATTAAAGTATGGGATCCCGTAGTACGGATATTTCATTGGACATTGGCAGCGACATTTTTCGTTGCCTATATCACCGAAGAAGACTTCCTGTCTCTGCATGTGTGGGCCGGCTACATTTTATTGGCGGCTATCGCATTGCGTTTAGTGTGGGGATTTTTGGGCACCCGCCACGCCCGGTTCAGTGATTTTATCACCAGCCCTTCCACGGCCATTCAATACGTTAAAGACACCTTACGCTTAAAAGCCAAACGTTACATCGGCCACAATCCAGCCGGTGGTCTCATGATTATCATCATGCTGGTCAGCCTGGTGATTACCGGCATTACAGGCTTGTTGTTATATGGCGCCGAGGACCAGGCCGGCCCATTCGGTACATGGTTTATCGCCACCAGTGACTTTTGGGAAGAAGCGCTTGAGGAAACTCACGAGTTTTTCGCCAATTTCACGGTGTTTTTAGTGGTGATACATCTTGCCGGCGTGCTGGTGGAAAGCATACTTCACAAAGAGAATTTAGTCAGCGCCATGTTGAGCGGCAACAAGCGGGCTGACAGTCATTAATTCCATCAACGACTGTACTTAAGGATAAATTCTATGAAAGCGATCATTATTTCAAGTGTTCTATGCGCCGCCACATACCTATCGGTATCTCATGCAGGCGTCGTGGACCAGATGTTAAATGAATACTCAAAACAAACCAACACAGTGTTCGATTCGACCAAAGGCAAAACACTATGGTCCACATCGTATACCAACAATAAAGACTCACAAGCGCGAAGTTGCGCCACGTGTCACTCGGAAAATCTTGCCTCCGTGGGGAAACACGCCAAAACGCGCAAGCCCATCGAGCCTTTGGCCCCATCGGTAAATCCGGAGCGGCTAACCGACGCCAAAACGATCAACAAGTGGTTGTTGCGCAACTGTAAATGGACCATGGGGCGTGAATGCTCGATGGAAGAGAAAGGCCACTTGTTGAAGTTCATCAGTACCCAATAATCCTATTTTTTAGAGGAAATCATTATGAAATATTTCACTATATCCGTTATCGCTTTAACCGGTTTGTTATTGCTTTCAATCCAAGTGAGTTTTGGTGACGATGATCACGACGAACGCGGCGAATACTCATACGCCTTGCTAAAACGAAAACCCGGCGTGGCTCCGGTGGAAAACGCTTTGTACCAGGAAGAATGTTCATCCTGCCATTTCCCTTATCAGCCGGGACTGCTGCCGGAAAATTCCTGGCGCAAAATCATGTCCGGCTTGGACGACCATTTCGGCGAGAACGCCGAATTAGGCGATGTAGACCGCAAGGCCATCGAACAATATCTGGTTGCCAATAGCGCGGATAAATCCGGGCTACGACGCTCCAAAAGAATCATGCGTTCGGTTTCCGCATCGGACGCACCGCTTAGAATCACGGAACTCCCGTATTTCAAACACGAACATCACGAGATCCCCAAGCGCCTGGTAAAAGACAACCCTAAAGTGGGCAGCTTTAGTCAGTGTGACAGTTGTCATCAAGATGCAAAACAGGGCTATTTCAGTGAAAACCGTATAACCATACCGGGCTACGGCCGATGGGATGATTAAAAACGTGTATACTTATGCGTCATGAGCCACTTTATGAATAGCACTGTAAACAAAGGCATTCTTATATTGCTGCTATGGCTACCGCTGTTGAGTCCGGCCGATGATTTGGATCATGACGACGCTTATCGCATGCAACAAGCGGGGGAAATACTCCCGCTTGAGAGCATTCTTGAAAAAGCCAAACATTTTCACGACGGTAAAGTGCTGGAAGTGGAACTTGAAAAAAAGCGCGGTAAACTCGTGTATGAAGTCAAGATCCTGGACAATAAAGGCATATTGTGGGAGATGAAGCTCGACGCCACCGACGGCAGCATGATAACCGAAGAAAAGGAAGACTAGTCTGAGACTGCTCATCGTAGAAGACGACCCTGCACTGGGCCCCTTGCTGAAACGGGACCTCGCCAAAGCCGGCTTTGCCGCTGACTTGGCCGACAACGGCCGCGACGGTGAAATTCTCGGCAACATCGAACCTTACGACGTTATTGTATTGGATTTGGGACTGCCGCAAAAATCGGGGCTTGAGGTGTTGCAGGCGTGGCGCAAGAAAAAAAACAACGTACCGGTCATCATACTGACCGCCCGCGATGCCTGGCATGAACGCGTGGACGGCTTTAAAGCCGGCGCGGACGATTATCTGGGAAAACCGTTTCATACCGAAGAGCTTGTTGCGCGAATCAGCGCGCTTGTCAAACGCAGCAAAATACAAACCAGCGGTATGTTGACAGCCGGCTCTTTATCTCTGGATGAAGAAAAACAACTGGTCAAAACTGATGACGGGTTGGAATTTGAACTGACGGGCACCGAATTTCGTTTGCTAAGGTATTTTATGCTCAATACCAACAAAATACTCTCAAAAACTCAATTGACCGAGCATGTATACGACTATGATTCTGACAAAGACAGCAATGTGATAGAAGTCTATGTAAAACGTCTGCGACAGAAACTCGGTAAAGACATCATTGAGACTCGGCGGGGCCAAGGCTATATTTTTAGACCACACACTCCATGAAATCGATACGTTCACGTTTAGCGGGTGGCTTGATATTCTCTCTAATTATTTTTTTAATAGTCCAATGGCTGCTAATCGGCACTTCCATTCGATATCTCAGTGAAGCCTATGTCGCTACGCGCCTGGAACACGATGCACAATCTCTGTTAGCGGCATTGGATTTCAAAGTTGACCCGGTGACGCTGAATTCCAACATTGTTGATGCAATCTACAAACAACCGTTCTCTGGTCATTACTACAAGATTAAAACACGCCATTCGGAATTTCGTTCCCGCTCCTTATGGGACACCAACCTGCCCATCGCGGAACTTGGGCTAGGGCAATCCCGATTAAGCCACGCGGAAGGTCCACAGAATCAAATGTTGCTGGTTTTCCACACGACGTATAAAAAAGACCAGGATTTGATCTTTATTTCGGTTGCGGAAGACTTAACTGGCATTTTGAAAGACATTCAGGCATTCCGCTGGCAACACACCATTATTTCCATTGTGATTTTATCGATTTTGGTGTTGATACAAGGTTACATTGTTAAGAGGAACCTCAAACCTCTGGATACAGTTCGCCGCGATCTGGAAAACCTGGAAAAAGGCGTCATAGATCAACTGAGTGAGAATGTACCGGAAGAAATTTTCCCTCTGGTAAAGGAACTTAATCATCAACTCATCGCCATCAGAAAACGTTTGGATCGCTCGCGAAATGCTACGGGAAATTTAGCGCATGCGCTAAAGACACCGTTAACACTTATAATGCAAGTGGCCACCGGCGATGAACTGAAGCAATACCCCGACATTAAAAACAAATTATTGCAACATAGTGAAGCGATACAACAGAGTATTGAGCGTGAACTCAAACGCGCTCGAATGGCAGGCAGCAATGTG
The DNA here is from genome assembly GCA_050118235.1 of Gammaproteobacteria bacterium. Classification (GTDB taxonomy): domain Bacteria; phylum Pseudomonadota; class Gammaproteobacteria; order SZUA-152; family SZUA-152; genus JAJDNG01. Next base: position 6,455 of record JASFLF010000118.1, read on the forward strand.
GTCGGCACACAAATTGATTTGTTGGCGGAAGTAAATGATTTGGTCCAGACCCTATCGGCCATGTACAAGCAAAAAAATCTCTCAACAAATATTGATATTCCGCAAACCGCCGTATGCAATATCGATCGTCAGGACATGTTAGAGATTCTTGGCAACATCATGGAAAACGCTTATAAATGGGCTAAGCACAATGTTCAGGTATCAGTTGCACAAAACGACCAGACACTGATTACGGTTGAAGACGATGGCCCGGGCCATGATCCCGATGAAATGAAAAAACTGATCGGCCGGGGAGAGCGCGCTGACGAAAAAGTCGCCGGACACGGACTTGGACTATCCATTGTTTCTGAAATCATAAAAGAATACCAAGGGAGTTTAGAATTTTCACGATCGGCGGATTTAGGTGGCTTGTGCGTGAGCATAAGGTTTCCGAATGGCGAATAAATTGAGAGTAGTTTCCATAAGCGTTTTAGTCACGCTGACTTCGGCTCTAGCCCGCATTTCTCACCAGCGATCGTAGCGAGGGCGCCGCAGTAGATTGCTGGTGAGAAATGCGGGTCGCCATTGTCGTGACATTGATTTTACTTCCGTTCTGGTCTTGGATTGAAGCGGTGTTCAAGATCGAAGCCATTGGTCACTCCGGGCCCGCTCAGTGGTGCTATTTGGCATTGTATGCGACCAACTTATGTTGCGCCTTTTTAGTGTGGATCGTAATCCGACGCGGGAGAGACAGATAACGACGCGCGGTGTAAATTGATGAACGCGACCGCAATCAGCACCAGTAAAAGCCACTACAATGATTTCAACGCCCCTCCGGAGTTAACAATAAACCCGAAATCAGGCGTTCGACCGGAACAAAATCATCGGTAAGCAAGGGCAACTGCTCCAAGGGAGTGCCGACGGCGAATAACGGCGTGTTGATGCGAAACCATTGACGGTCAAACCCGCGGCGGGCGCGCAACATGTCCGGCAACGGTTTTTTATTACTGGCGACGATGACATAGGTCAAACGTGTATCTTCATTGGGTAAAGAGTCCAGCCACACGTTCACATAGTGAAACTCAGCCTGCATAGTCTTGACCAGACTTTTTACCAGCTTGGGGTCGGGAAACGCATCGACAATGTTAACGGTATAAAGGCCCAAGGGCGCCAAACGCGACTTCACCAACTGTACAAACTCCAGAGTCACCAAATGATATGGCACGGCAATATCGTGAAACACATCGGTGACGATCACATGAAATTTCGCATCGCGTAACCGATTTAATACCACGCGGGCATCTTCATGATAGACCTGCATGCCATTGGTATTCACATAGAGTTCTTTTTGCGCGGTATCGGTCACCGCTGTATCCAATTCGGCCACGGTGATATGCGCATTGGGATAAAGTGATTGTGCCGCGCGCGGCTGAGTATAGGCTCCGCCACCGGCAAAGAAAAAACTCAAACCTTGATCTTGTGAGTCGCCAAAATGATCCAGCACCAATTCGTCCATCAAATGCACATACGGGGAAATCAACATACCCGGTTCGCTATCGTGATTGATACCGTGCATCAGATGATCCAATATCAAAGCGCGGGCGGTACCAAACGGCGCATCTTCGGACACATCGACCACTCGCAGGCAGAAATAATTGCTCTCCTTATCACACGGCGAAGTAAAACCATGGCGAGCATA
>JASFLF010000119.1:0-8119 GCA_050118235.1 Gammaproteobacteria bacterium
TTCGGAGAAACGTTGTGCCAGAATATCGGCTTCCAGAAACACTCCGCGGGAAAAATAAGTACTGTAAAAATCATCTTCCGCAACCACAGGAGCATCCACGGTGGGAAACCAACACGGCAGTCGCTGGCGTTCACAGAATTCGTGCACCGGTTGCCAGGAACCCTGGGCCAGGCCTGAAATGAGTGCAAACACCGGATGCCGTCGGTATTTTTTCGACAGCTGTTTGCCCCAAGTATCTTCCGGCCCGTGCAAGAACCAAAATTGCAGCTCCCAAGTCCGAGCGGTTTTATAACCGGAGCGGGCGTGGCCCCGCTCGTAGTTATTGGTGAGCTGCCTATCGGTATTACGCACCTCAAAATAGCTGCGCAGTACCTCAAGCATGGCCTGGCGTTTAGCGAGGTCCACGCCGGGTGTGAACACCGTGGCGAATCGCATCGTGTCCTCAGTCACACCCGGCGACCATTGATCTGACAATCGCTCGATATATTTGACCAGCAACTGGGTGTTAGCCGCGTTCAGCGAAAACCGTGGCATCAAATCATCCAATGGCTTCCCGGCGGCGTTGATGCCTTTACGGATTGCGCGCGCTAACAAATTATCCGTGTAAGGTACAAGGGTGCGGTTCATACCATAGGCGTGTGCGAAATCGATACTGCGCGCGAATAAGTTGTTCAACTCGGCCGCAGTTTGCGCCCGCGGCTGCAACAGAAAGGGACCGGCGATGGGCAAAACCACGCGACGGCCTTCGATCATACCCATACCGCTGCGCCGATGGCACAAGACACAGGCGGCATTGGCGCCGGAGACCTCCACCCCACCGGGGTGAATGCCATGCAACCGTTCACCGGAAGGCAGTATGCCCTGCCGATAAATGCGCTCCGCCATCCGCATACGCGCGGACTCAGCCGAGTTCTGTTTCGCGCCAGCAGCAAGTGGCTGAACAATACACAAAACCAGCAGCGACAAGATCAGCAGCAGACTCTTCAGTATGCGTGCGGAAATGGAACAACTCAATTCGCCGCCACCACTTGGCAATACGCCATCATTACCTCATCGGGCATGGCGAACCAGCCGCTCCCACGGCTAGCCTTTCGCTAGCGCGGATGCGGCCAGCATATAACATTGAAAACCATATGGAAGTTGCCGGTGGGAACCAGGACGGTTCCCGCAATTTTTTCAACAAAATAAGCCCCTCCTTTGCGAACGCTCTGAAATGTTTCGCACCCCTCCTTTTATGGCATGGGAAGAAACCTGTGATGCGGTTCCCAATAAAGGTTGAAAAGGAGTATAGGAAAGATCAGAACAAGGTCAAGCGCGATTTTTATTATCAGCCGATTCTACATATACAAGCATTCATATAAGAATTTTTGCTAACGAAATCATTCTGTTAATTTAATGCTTCATATTTCTGCAATATATACCCTACAATAGCCAACATTGTTTTTGCGGCAGGATTTGATTGCCAATTCTTAGCCATAAATTACTGATTCTTGATAGCTTACTTCCCTGTTCAGCCATTGCGATCAGGTTTTTCTGATTGCGGGCCGATTATAAGGTGTTGGATTGCTTTAGGATTACCACATCATTTTTAAGCCAATGTCACAATTCGAAATTCGTAATTTAATCACGGGCGTAGTCGGTTTTCTATTATTGGTTGCTATGGATTGCTCACTTGCAGAAACCACAGCGATGATCTCACCAATCACGGTTGACGAAATCCCGGATGACGGCGCTAACGATACACAGAGCGACTATATTTTTTATCGGGATTACGACCCTTGCGCTATGACCGCCTACGGCGAACCTCTTTTTTTCGAAGAAGATTCGAGCGACTTTTTCCAAATTGCCGATGCAGAGACTGAATATCAACGGGCTCGCATGGCTTTTCTGTTTGGCAACTACGAGTATGCCTATAGAACATGGGAGCCGCTGGCGTATCAAGGTTATGCGAAAGCACAAGCTACTTTGGCATGGATGTTTCACACCGGAAAAGGCGTCACTAAAAATATGAAAAGAGCCCTGGGCTGGTATCGAGTTGCGGCGGATAACGAACATGCCATCGCGCAAAACAATTTGGGCGTATTTTACGAACAAGGCATTGAAGTACGTAAAAATTATCGAACGGCCGCCAAGTGGTATAAAAAAGCCGCAGAAGTTGGCTACCCTTACGCCCAATACAATCTTGGTGCGTTGTATTTGGAAGGCAAAGGCGTCAAAAAGAATAAAGATGAAGCGATTTACTGGTTACAAATCGCCTCCTTGCAAGGCGTCAAACAAGCTAACGCGCTCTTGGAAAAGCTGGGTACGCAAGCAGCGCCAAAAGACAAAACCCATCAACCCAAACCAAAGAAACGCTACCATGGCGCACCGCTCCCCGATGATGCCTCCGATAAAACGAAAGGCGCCACGTGGCTGATGGCACAAAATCCCGAACATTACACTTTGTATCTGGCGGGCAGTTATGACTTGGCTTCATTGATGGTCGTGGCGAAATCCGTTCCAAACCAATCCGATGTCGCTTTTTACAAAGCCAATTTCAAAGGTAAAAGCTGGTTTACGTTAATTTATGGCGAATATGAAGATGAACAATTGGCGAAAAAAACATTACAGAAACTGCCGGAGGAAATTAGAAAATGGTCACCATTGGTGCGAAAATTCTCTGACATGCAAAAGGTTTTGAAGTCGTACGACTAAAGTAGTTAGGCGGCATTGGACAATTCTTGTTTGTACTGAATTTTTTGCTGTTTGCTGCTTTCCAACAGTTTGTCCCACATAAGTTTAGCACTGTTTGTTGTTGAGCCTTGTCCTTTCAATATTTCCAATTCCTTTTTAATATTCTTAAACTCAATAACTCCCGGCGGAATACCTTTGGGAAAACTACTCTTACTGGTAAATACCACCCGATTAACAATCTCCACATCGTTGCAAATGGTGCGCACGGCTTGAATATAGTGATTGGTATTAATTAAAGGATTATCAAAATTAAAACTACGGTTATTGACCACCTGCGCCCATTTTTCGATTTTTTCACCGCCAAAAATATACCCTTCGTAATCTTGCACGGCCAAAACCAGGATTTTTCCGGGAAGCAGGATTAAATAATCAATAAAGTGGTAACCGTAAAGACCATCTGACAACACGGCGTCTTTTATATAAGCGTCAGCAATTTCCTTGACGATTTTCTCTACTCTGGCCTCATCGCTGGGATGGCGAAATGTATAGATCACCCAAATAATCACTACAATTGCCACGGCTATCACTAATCCAACACCACCCAACCATGTTGGATCAGAATTTGCTAAAAAATCAGGAAGTTCTGTATTCATACTAGTTTATTTATCGTACAAAAAATTGGGGGCCACAACGCAAGTGCATGGTTTGGATATTCTACCCATAAGATCACATTCAGTATATAAAATATACTAATCATGCCTATTAATTAATTTAATTATAAAATGATGGCATTTACTTACTCCAACACTTTGTGTTCTTCCCGGTCTTTTTATAGCGTCCCAGATTTTTGTTCTTTCCATTAATTAACCTACACTAATAAGGACACTAGTTTCTGAGCGACGAGATGACAACTGCAGAACCACTCATTTTGGTTTTGGCTTTTTTGACTTTGTTATGGTTTATAGGAACCCAGCTGAACAAAGTTAATTCGACCTCCAGTAACCGCCGTCAAACAAAATCCCAGGGCACGAAAATCACGCCGTATTTGCACGTGTTAGGCTTGAAAGAGTATCAATGCAATGAACTCAAAGCCATTGTTAATCATAGCGACGAATTAGCCTTGAAAAAGTTTATTGCTTATTATCGGCCGGGTTTTGTTGAGCTGGATATTTTTATTGATCAGTTGCGGAAACGATTTTTAGACAATCTCGGCAAACCCCTGGCTAAAGCCTCGGAGATCGAAAAAATCGCCGCTGCCAATCGTTTATTACTGAATGATCAACCCGAGCCCTACGATTTCACCGTATTGAGCAAATCGGAAGTGCGAGTATTATTGGAATTCGGTATCGATAAAGGCCACGCGATAAACGAGGAATTTATCCGTCGTTTCGGCGACGCTCAGTTCCTGGAAAACTTTAACGCGTACAAACAATTGTTGCGCAATCAGGATCGCATATTGTATATCCCGAAACAAGATAGCAATCGGCCATTGCTGGACATGCTGGCTAATCATGGGGTGGTCTTAAAGGGCAGAAAAATCGAACTAAAAGACCGATTAAGGATTTTACCGCTCAAACAACTCAACGACATGGCCAAGGAACTGAAACTCCGCAAAACATTCCAATCACACGACCATGCAGTGCAATCATTGGCAATGGCGCCCGGCTCAGCTATTTTACTGGCCATGGTTTACTCCATAGACGATTTGTTTTATCTCGCCCCCAAAACCGTGGAGGTAGAGGCGATCGAACGCGAGCTGAATGTCTGGTCTTCCTATGCCAAACTGATTGTATGGCCTGGCAGGCAATCGGCATCCAACCTGGCGCTAAGTCAAAGTGTGTAAACAACATTGTGTGTTTCAGAAATCCTAATAAGCCAGTAAAACAATTACGACATGCCGTTGAATTTGCATACCATAATCAATATCTAGTAATAATGACTTTTATTCATGACTGACTCTTGGGCGAGGTTTATGAACGCGACTAATGCAAACAAAGCAACCGCAAGTAACACAACGACACACACCGCCGTATCGGCGCAACCAGCAGCCATTCACCCTGCTTTTGAATGGAAACGCAGTGAAACCATAGATTCCCTCAAAATCACCATAGAGGAATACCGGCATAAGAAAACCGGCGCCCTGCACTACCATTTGGCGGCCGACAATCCGGAAAACGTATTCTTAGTCGCGTTACGCACTGTGCCCACCGATTCCACCGGCGTGGCACACATACTGGAACACACCGCTTTATGCGGCAGCAAGCGTTATCCCGTGCGTGATCCTTTTTTTATGATGATTCGCCGTTCCCTGAATACCTTCATGAACGCATTTACCAGCAGCGACTGGACAGCTTATCCATTTGCCAGCCAAAACAAAAAAGATTTTAATAATTTGCTGGATGTGTATCTGGATGCGGTGTTTTTTACCAGCTTAAACGAATTGGACTTCGCCCAAGAAGGGCACCGCCTGGAGTTTGAAAAACCCGACGACCCGTCTTCCAATCTCATGCACAAAGGTGTGGTGTATAACGAAATGAAAGGTGCCATGGGCTCGCCCGTGAGCCTGATGTGGCAAACACTCACCAAATACCTGTTCCCTACGACTACGTACCATTACAACAGCGGTGGTGACCCCGAAAGCATACCGGACCTGAGTTACGAGCAATTAAAAGCATTTTATGCCACGCACTATCACCCTTCCAATGCCGTTTTTATGACCTATGGTGACATCCCCGCTATCGAACATCAAACCAAGTTCGAGGACCTGGCCCTAAAGCAATTCGATAAGCTGGATGCTTACATCGAGGTCAAGCCGGAGAAACGGTATCATGCACCATTGACAGTGGAAGAGTATTATCCATTGGAAGAAAACCAAGCCCAGGGTGATAAAACCCATGTTGTCATGGGTTGGCTGTTAGGCGACAGCACCGATTTGGAATCCCAATTGAAAACCCATTTGCTCTCCGGTGTGCTGCTGGATAACAGCTCATCACCGCTACGCAAAGCGTTGGAAACCACCGACCTTGGCTCATCACCTTCACCGCTATGCGGCATCGAGGACTCCAATCGGGAAATGACATTCATGTGCGGTTTGGAAGGTTCAAAACCGGAAAATGCCGGAAAAATCGAAGCCTTGGTGTTGGACACCCTGAAACAAGTCGCCAAAGAGGGTGTACCCCAGGAACAAGTGGAAGCCGTATTACACCAATTGGAACTTGAACAACGGGAAGTGGGCGGCGGCAGTTATCCTTACGGCTTACAACTGATTTTAGACGCAATGTCCGCTGCCGTGCATCGCGGTGACCCGGTTGCCGCATTGAATCTGGACCCGGTACTCAATAAATTGCGTCAACAAATCCAAGACCCGGAATTTGTCAAATCGTTGGTTAACGATATGTTGTTGCAAAACCAGCATCGAGTCCGTTTGACCTTAAAACCGGATACTCAATTGAATAGCCGGCGTGAACAAGCCGAAGCCGAACAGTTAGCATGCATCAAGTCCGCCCTCTCTGATGAGAAGAAGCAACGTATCGTGCAACAAGCCTTGCAATTAGCCAAACGCCAGCAACAAAAAGACGACGAAGAAATACTGCCCAAAGTGGGCATTGAAGATATTCCGGCGCAAATGCACATTGCCGAAGGCGGCGATGCACCTACGAAATTGAAAGCCAAGTTTTACCCGCAACCCACCAACGGCTTGGTTTACCAGCAAGTAGTCATCAATTTACCGGAACTGGAAAACGAACTCATTGAGCTGCTGCCTTATTACACGTATTGTTTAACTGAAGTGGGTTGCGGTGACAAAGACTATCTACAAATACAAGCCAGGCAAGCGGCGGTAACCGGTGGGATCAGCGCCCAGAGTTCCATGCGTGGCAAAATCGATGATGTACAAAACGTCTCCGCCCACCTGTTTTTGTCCGGAAAAGCCTTGCTGCGCAATAGCGCGCCGTTAACCGAATTGCTGCGGGAAACCTTGGAAAAAGCCCGTTTTGACGAATACCCGAGGATCCGCGAACTCATTGCGCAAATGCGGGCGCAACGCGAACAAAGCGTAATGGGCAATGGCCACGGCTTGGCCATGGCGGCGGCTTCCAGCGGCATGAGCCCGGCTGCGGCGCTAAAACACCGTCTTAGCGGCCTGGAAGGCACCCGGCAAACCAAGCGTTTGGACGACAGTTTTAAAGACACCAACAATTTACAAGCATTTGCCGAGAAACTTTCCGAACTGCATCAGCGAATACTGAGTGCGTCGCGTCAATATGTATTAATTGGTGAATCCGATAAACAATCGCAAATGGTGGCGGATTTAGATAAATACTGGCAGTCCCTGCAAACGCCGCAAACTATGATTCCATTTCGACTGGATCCAGTCCACGCAACAATAAGAGAAATGTGGGTAACCAGCACACCGGTGAATTTCTGTGCTAAAGCCTACCCCGCCGTACCCATTAGCCATCCCGATGCGCCTACGCTTACGGTGTTATCCGGATTCCTACGCAACGGCTTTTTACATCGCGAAATCCGCGAACAAGGCGGAGCCTATGGCGGTGGCGCCAGTTATCAAGCGGAAAACGCCTCGTTCCGTTTCTTCTCTTATCGTGACCCCAGGCTCATGGATACCCTCAATGACTTTGACCAATCCATCGAGTGGTTACTAAGCGAAACCCACGAACCCAGTCAAATAGAAGAAGCCATCTTGGGCGTCATCGGTTCCATAGACAAACCCAGTTCGCCCGCCGGTGAAGCCAAAGACGCTTTTATCAACGAATTGTACGGCCGGACTCCGGAACAACGACAACAATTCCGCTCACAAATATTAAGCGTGACTCTGGATGACTTACGTCGTGTAGCGCAGACCTATTTCAATCCCGATGAAGCCAGTATTGCGGTAATCACCAATACATCCAATGCCGAGCAACTTAAGGCGCTGGATATGAAGGTGTGCAAGCTATAATAGAGTGTGTTTGACGAATCGAGCGAAACCACTGTTGTAAAACTTACCACGAAGGACACCTAGAGCACGAAGAGTGAAAATGATCTGAATTTTTTAACCTTCGTGCTCTTCGTGTCCTTCGTGGTTAACAAGCCTTTGTAAATTCGCGTGCGATATTGACAGACTTAACCCGGCCTGATATCCGCCACGTACTGTTTAAGCTGCCCGATCACGGATTTTTGCGCTTCGGTCAATTGCTGAGAATTCTCCAGTTGCACGACAGCTTCTTCAAAACGTTTCAAATCCATAGGCATGGCCGGGTCGTTTAGACGTGAGTGGCGAAATTCCTGCCACTGGAGTTTTTCTTCTTTACTTAAAGTTTCGTAATAGTTCCTGGCCCGGTAGCGAAACACCATCTCGGGTAAACGCTTGTCTTCATAGACTTGAGGCAACGCGCCCAGTTGCCCGGCCGGTGTGGAACGGATTAAATCCATCTTTTGTTTATCGCTA
>JASFLF010000120.1:0-7998 GCA_050118235.1 Gammaproteobacteria bacterium
GCCGCATACACCTTGTCAGCAGTCTTCTGGCTGCCATCTTCTTTGGTGGATTGCATGCCCACCCCCATAAAATAAGGTACAAACATCAGTACGACAATGGGAATTAAATACGTAATGTATTTTGTCTTATTCATTTTACTCCCCTTAGCCATTACGACCCTCCTGTTCTTCTCCAAAAGACCGGCGACAAGTGATCCCTACCGAAGGATCTATTACCGGTTTAAGCGTGGTGTGAAATGGTATCGTGGAAGTACGGCGCCACCATACAATGGCATTTAGCCGTGACGTTCCAGTATATTATTTTGCTGAGCGGAGAAATGTATCCTGTTTAGCGATCTTGTTATCTATGCATCAGGATATAATTTATTAATTCGTTTGTTTGTTTCCGCTATTTCTTTTTCTCTAGGCCGCCTTATAACAATCACTTTTTATAATAGTTTTCTATTAGTTACTCTCCCTACCATAGTATAAATATTCAATGGTCGAAAGTACTTTTTACAAAACATTTACCAAAAACGCGCCGGATCAGACTACGTAGGAATAATACTACAACCAATTTCCGATCAAAAGAAATGGAGACCAATAGCCTGGATGACGATACCGAACATTTTGCATCAATTTGGTTTGCGCCCGTTGCAACGCTTGCGCTTTGCTAAGATTTTTATCTTGTAATTGACGATAGAATTCCGTAACCAACAACGCGGAGGCTTGATCGTTAATGGCCCACAAAGTGGCCAGCGCGCTGCGGGCACCGGATTTAACCGCCACCCCCGCCAGTCCTAACGCGGCCCGATCATCGCCGGCGGCGGTTTCACAGGCGCTTAATGTCAGCAACTCTATGGGCTTGTCGCGATTGCGGCTAAGTGCCGCATATTGGCCTAGCTGATCCACGGTAATGCGGTCGTCGTAAGTCAATATATAGGATCCATCCACATCGCCGGTAAAAACACTGTGTGAGGCGATGTGAGTCACCGAATATGTGGTGTTTTGTAAGGCATTTTTGATACTGGAGGTAACAAAATCCCGGTTCATGAGCAATTCGCCGACGTATAAATCCTGAATCTCTTCCAACTCTCCTTGCACGTATTGTAAAGCGGGAAATCCTTGCACCGGTTCTGACAAACCGCTGAGTAATATTTTCATATTGTCCCGATGTAATGGCGTCGGATCAGTCAACTTCAGTCCCGGGGTCGTGGCAATAGCGTATTTGTTCACCAGAAATCCTTCGCCATCGTACAACACGGAAAGAGGAATAGTACGTAATGACTGGTCTGCCACCACCACCAGCGTATTGATACCGCGACGCTGGAAATCCGCTTCCATGGGGGCGATCAACCAGTCATATAAGGCTTTGGCATGAGGCAGGTAGTCACGCGTCTTTCGTTTTTCCAGTTTTATCCGCAAATCACGTACCTGGCGGGTCACTTCCGCCTCGGTTCTGGCGACGGTATAGCGCTGAATGCCGGAAGAATAGCTGACTAACAGCTCGGTGCGGTCAGGCAATAAAATAGGATATATCACGGCCGTATTGTCGGCGATGGCCTCATCGATCAGTGTTTCCCGGGAATCGGCATTGACCACGCAACTGTCTTTAAAATAATCCTGCAGCTCGGCTTCTTTTTGCAACTCGACCGTATTTCTGGCTTCCAGCAAGTAGTCGGCAACGGATTTTTTATCTTCCAATACCGAAGACTTCTGCAATAACAAATCGGCCAATTCCAGATAGACGCCGCCTTGTGTCTCTTTGAAGGTTAAGCTGTCGCCCAGATTCCTTTGGGTCAATTCATGGCGAATGGGTTGTAACGAATCCTTGGCAAAGCGGTAAAACTGTATGGCCTCATCCAAATGACCCAGAGATTTTTGCACCTGCCCCGCTTGCCACTCCCATTTGTAGAGCAAATCCTGTGAATCGGCTTGTTGAGCGTGAAATATGGCTTTTTCATTGAGCACCAACGCTTCTTTCTGTTGATCGGCAATGGCGTATATGCCCGCTAAAACGCCTAATGCATGGGAGGTCAGGCGGTGATTGTTTAGCTGTGAAGCGGTATTGAGTGCGCCTTTGAGAATATTCACGCCGCTTAGCGCCAGTTCCTGATTCATGGGCTGGGTATGAGGCAGCAGCTTTTGGACGGTTTCAGCCAGCTTGACCGCGGCGTAGGATTTTTCGTAGGTGTCAGGTTCGGCTTGTAATTGTTCAATAGCGTCGACCAAATAGCGCTCACACTCAGGGAATTTCTGTTGGCTGTAGAGCACCAGCGCTGCGTTGGTTTGCGCTCTTACTGCTACCAATGAATCGTTGATTTTTCCGGCTAAATAACGGCTTAATTCATAAGCCTGCATTGCTTTGCCAAAGTCCTTTTCGAACGCATGCATATTGCCTTGATCGTTGAGAATAAGCGCTTCCAAATGCTTATCCCCAATCAATACCGCTTTGGTTTTGGCGTGCACGAACAATGGCTTGGCTTTGGTCGTTTTGCCGGCGTACAAATAAGTCGCCGCTAAACTGCTTAGTATATGCGCCTCCAATACGCGATCATCGGTGTTTTTTGCCAGTTTGGAAGCCACTTCCAGGCTTCTGGCGGCACGCCCATACATCCCGATGGCCCGCTGTGCCGTGGCAAGATTAAATAACGTGTTTGCTTCGCCTAGCATATCGCCGGCTTGGCGATATTGGTTCGCCAACGTGCGGAAATACGCTACGGAATCCTGATAAAAACCCCGCTCTAATAATTTGTTTCCGATTTGTTGTTTGGAATTTAACGATGGTTGTTCCGACTGCAAAGAAACCTTCATGGTTTGCACAGCTGGCGACACTGTGGCGGCCACCGCCGGCACAGAACCCCAACAAAACCACCCGAACGCTAACACGAGGTGCAACCAATGGCGAAACGCCCAGCCTTGGTGGTTGATGACTGGCTTTAATGTTGTCGGCATGGTGCCAATCTTCTCTGATGTGGGAGTCATTATGGTTCCTTAAGCGGTTTGCATTAGTCGGTTTATATTTTTCTGCCGCCCTCGGCATTTACAGCTATCGCTCAATATACAATCCAGGATACCACTTTGCCATCGCGCAATTGAAAGGTAATACCCTCATCATGGTACACCATACTATTTCCCTGGGTAGTGGTTAAATTCATGGACGGCATGCCGTAGGCCTTTATTACCGTGTTTTGGGCATCACCGATTTTTACACCGTTTTTGGTTTTGCCGCCATAACCGGTATCGGCCAACAATACGCGTATCTCTTCACCTTCGGTAATCGTAGTAATGCCGTTTTTAAAATGCAACGTGGCATTTTGCGTATCTTTGAACGGATACTGCGTTTTGCTGGGTTGCCCCCAATCTTTGGGCACTTCATCGGTGTAATTGCCAACCTGGATACCCGCAAGCATTTCATTTTGATGAGTCACCAAGCCCCGAGGTCTGTCACTGTCCTCGCCGAACTGGTATTTAGCTCTTAGAAGCTTTACCCAGTTGCTGTCGGGGTCTAGCTGCACATACTGCCGCCAATAGGATTTGGCAAGACTTTTATTGTTGCGTGAATATTCCACTTTACCCAGATTAAACAAAGGGTCCACGTACGCAGGGTCTTGTTTTCGTGCCTCATTTAAGTATTCAACGGCCTTGTCAATATTCTCGGCATTATAAAACGCCACCCCCATAACATTGAGCAATACGGCGTCGTTTGGCGTTCGCTTAAGCGCGTCTTTTAAAAGGGCAATGGCCTTAAAGGGCTGGTTATTGGTCACATAGGCGCTGGCCAGGTTTTTATAGGCCAACAAATATGCGGGATCCTGTTTGATGGCCGCTTCATAGTAATCGATGGCAATTGCTATATTCTTTTCAAACAGCAGCCGGTTTTCCTTAGGGCCGCGGAACGCACCGCCGCTGGCGCGGGTTATGGGATCTATGGTCAGCGACATTTTAAAGGGCAGATCACTTTGTTTGTCCGTGCTGGTGGTCAAGTAAGTCAACGCCAATTGATGATAACTAACGGCCAAATTATGATGCACCTCTCTGCCCGGATAGTGACGCAGAAATTCGTTAAAGGCATCTATTGCACGCGCAAAATTCCCGGATTGGTAAAATAAAAGCCCCAGACGGAACAATTCCGCTTGGTCCGACACTTGCTGCAAACGTGCCAGTACGCCAGCGGTGCGTTGTTCGGTGGTGGGGTGAGTATTGCCATCATAAGTGTCCGGGACCGCGCGCTGCACATCCAGCATTTGCTCCCACTCTTTGAAAAAGTTTTCCGATGGCTTTTTGCCGACAACGGCGCTGACATCGAAACCCGCCATGGACGCAAACAAAACGCCTTTTTCGTCGGCCCGAAGCTCTTTGGCCGCGACTTTTTCCGCATCACCTATGATGCCTTTGATTTGATTCAGCACTGACTCGTTGGACACGCCCTTGGTTTTGGAAATGTCAATGGCGTTAAAAAAGTTAATATGCCAAAAATCATCATCCAGCAGATGCGCTATTTCGTGCGCCAGCACAAATGCCAATTTGTCTTCAGCATAACGGGGATTCTTGTAGCACAAGTCCAACACACTCTTGGATAGAATCACCCAACCGTCGGGTATGGACACCGGCAAAGAAATGTTCAAAGGATCTTCTTTGATGATTAACAGGCGCGGGTGCACGCCGTGTCGGCTCCCTGCCGTATTTAAAATACGCTCGAAAATCCGCTGGGCTTGTGCGACGCGTTTATCGGTGGTATCAAGCTCGGTAAAGTTGGTTCGCCAATATTCCACGCGCTCTTTTGGATCAGGTACCAACGAAGCTTGCAATGAGCCGCTTACCAGCATCGGTAATATCATGACCGCCAGTAACCGTGACTTTCGTCGCGGTAGCCACAACAACGGTAATCGTGCCGTCAATAAGCGCAAATGTTTGAAACAATGATATCCTTGTGTTCCCTGCACGATGACCGTCTGCCTTAAGCTAATAATGTATACAGGTTTTGCAACGACCGTTGCAATCCACGGTAATCCGAATCGGACAATGTTGATTGGCCGGCCAGGCGATGGCTGATAGTGGCAAATTCCTGTAGTGAATTTTGCACGCCCGCCGGAGCTTTCATTCGTAAAAACGCAGTTTGCAAATAATCCATTTGCGCCACATCGCCCAACTGCCCTACGGCTTTTGCATCTTTTGCCGCCACTGCCAAACTGGCATTGAACACCCAGATACCCGACCGATACAGCGCTACTTGTCGCGGTGCCGTGTGCGCGAGATAATTCCCGTAATCATGCTGAAAACCACGCAGTAACTCAGCAGCTCGCATAGACTTTGGATTTGTGGATTGGAGGATTTCTATGGATTTGCGAAGAGTGCTCAATGTCACGGCGGATACTTGCCGGTGTTGTAGATACTGTTGAAGTCGCAGCAGTTGGTCTGCGGCGAGTTGGGTATGATCGTCATGTAAATAAACAAACGCTTCGGCTAACCACGAACCCACCACAAACGCCTTATCCGTGCGCTGTTGTTCGACAAATCCCAGGCGGGTGGACTGATCCCCTGAGGCTGAACTGCGCGCCTCAATCTGTGCTACGGTTTTTGCGACGGCGGACAAGTGCTGTGTATTAATGTGCGCTTGGAATTGCATCTGGTCGAACCATAGAAAACCGGATTTCGGTGAAAACTGCATCACGTTGAAAACCAGCAGCAGTGTCGCCGCTATGGCCAAGGTGGCGCTCAGCCGATGAACGCTAAAATCGGTATGATAATTGAGCCTTGCGGGTTTGGCGGGCGGTCGGTTCACCAATTTACGTTTGTTGGATATATCAATGACATTATTAGCGGGGGATTGGTTTACAGGAGTTTGCGCTCGGGCTCGCCACGCCTGCTTCACTCTTTCCCGCCTTACTTCGTCCAATACATTTAGCGGTAATTGCCGCCAAAACTCTTCTCCGGGATCTTCTATAGGAAGGTTTTTCGCATTGTTTAACATAGCACGCAACCCTTTATATTCCTTTTTGCATTTTTCACATTCCGCTAAATGCTCCGTCACCCGCTTACGCTCCGCGGCTGACATTTCCTGTTCCAGGTAATCCAGCAACTCAGCTTGTATTTGTTCACAATTCGGGGAGTTCATAGTGCTCCTTTTTTAATATTTTCCTTAGTGTTGTTACAGCCTGGTGATAGTGCGCTTTGGCTGTCCCCACAGAAGCGGTCATAATCTCAGCGATCTCCACAAAAGTACACTCTTGGTATAAGCGCAGGCGAACTGTCATTCGCTGTTTGGCGGGCAAGCGATCGACTGCTTGACGCAAAAGCAGTTGGTGTTCCGCCATTTCCAACTCCAGCTCGAAATTCTCCTCGGCCACAAGTGGCAAGCTTTCTAATTCCACATCATCCAAGCGTTGCCGATCTTTGGAGCGGAAGTGGTTTTTGCATTGGTTAATGGCAATCTGGTAAAGCCAGGTTTTAAAACTCGAATCACCATTAAACTGATCCGCTTTCAGAAAAACATTTACAAACACTTTTTGAGTCAAATCAGCCGCATCAGCGTGATTGCCCACTTGCCGAAAGACAAATCCGTATAACTCCTTCTGGTAGCGTTCCACCAAATGGGTTAAAGCCGATTCGTCGCCTTCTATATATAGAATAAGTAACTGTTTATCGTCCATGGCCTGGTCCTATCTGTCTGACACCACCCGACTACGGGCGGTTTAGTAGTAGTAATGGATTAAACCCGTGATAACGCCTTATATACCCTGTTATGATTTTCCGTTATCACTTCTTACTATAAAAACATATTACCGTAATATTCGCAGCGTATTATTCATCCGCTTTTTTGTGCATTATTGCCGCTTTTTCCGTGAATTATTAACAACTTGACTAGTCGAATGTTATCTATACTTGGGGTGTAAAAGGAGCCCGCACTACTCACCAGGCGGGTAAATTTGCATAAAAGATTGCCATGGCGGAACTACTAAACCAATTAATCGCTAGCGGCGTCAGAAATTTTGCCTAAAAGAGATTTATGCTTTTCGCGATTATAATTCTTGGTTTTTTATTCGGCATACTACAAAAGAGAACACATGACTATGAACACCAGCTATCACTCTCAGGCATTTTCTGGTCATTTTGGCGACCTACCGTTTGATGTGGACGATATTGATGTTTCGTTATGGCTGGAAATAAAATCCATATTGCTTGCCTTTGAACAGAATCAAGCGGCCAATGCCAACCAGGCGGAGTGCCTGGTGACATTAATGATCGCTCTGCATAACGATCTGGAGCGAAAACCGCCTTTTAGTTTCGCCATCCAGCATGCCAGTACCGCCCCAAGAGGCGACGCCGCATGGGCCAAACTGTTATTGTGGCAAGACGATGAGTCGTATCTGGAATTAATTACCTATTATGCCGACTACCCCACCCCCATCCACGACCACCCGGGATTGGCGATTGTAAATCTTCCGTTATCCGGGCGATTGAATATCGAATACTACAGCACAGGACATGCGGCGCTGGAATCCAGCTATCCTATTGCCAAAATCCGCCGCACCGAAACACACACCTACGGTGCTTATGAAGCCAGCATGTGTTTTCCCTGGCAAAAGAACATCCAAGAAATACGCTCTATTAGCGAACGTTGTGTGGTATTGAGTGCGGGTTTAAGGCCAAACCGTGAACAGGAAAATTCCTGGTTTCTGCCCATTTCGCCGCAAAATACCGACAACTTTTTTGTGCAGCGCTTAAGAAGAAACGAATAGTCCCATCGACAAAATTCTCCTGCCACATTCCCTACCGAAGGGCCCGGAACCGTACTATAATGCCAAGCTTTTGAGGCGTCGGTCTGGATTTGCTCATTATTGACAATTAAAATTGTTGTCACAAATAGCGCATACCGGTCCATCGGCTTGGTCAATTTAACTTTCGGGACAAATCATGAGTGAATTAAAAAACGACCGATTTTTGCGTGCTTTATTGAGAGAATCCGTGGACATCACACCCGTGTGGATGATGCGACAAGCGGGACGGTATTTACCG
>JASFLF010000121.1:0-7971 GCA_050118235.1 Gammaproteobacteria bacterium
TGCGTGCGTTGCCACGTCAGCAGCAGCGTCGGTACCCCTAAACCGGGCGGCCACCCGCCGACCACCGATCAGTGCGACGGTTGCCACAATCAACAGGCCTGGTTGCCGTTAAACAGCCTCATCGACCATGGGCAAATCGGCTCCACCCAATGTGTGACCTGCCACAACAACAACTTGGCCACCGGTAAACCCGGCAATCATCCATTAACCTCCGATCAATGCGATGCCTGCCATAGCGCCGGACAGAATTGGAATAGTCTGCGCACGCCGTTCCCGCATAACCAAGCGTTTGACTTATGTAGCAACTGCCACAACGGGAACATTGCCACAGGTAAAAGCGGCAACCATCCTCCGACACCCGATACCTGCGACAGTTGTCATATCGCCGGGACCTCGTGGTTAAATTTTGTGACACCGTTTGCGCACAATCTGGTCAGCACGCTTAACTGCACCACCTCAGGTTGTCACACCTTACCGGGAGTCCACTGCACCATATCCGCCCCGTTGGGCAATGAATGCAGCCAGTGTCACACTACCTCTACGTGGACGTCCGCCCAAACCTGTAACTTAAGCGCCAATGGTGCGCCCACCGCAGTGATCAATGGGCCAACCTCGGCGGGCGTGGGGGCAACCTTGACCTTTGACGGCAGCGCCTCGTTCGATCCCGACAACGATCCGTTGACCTATCGCTGGACTATAGAAGGGCAGAACTACAGCGGCTCGCAAGTCAGCCATACCTTCAACACCGCGGGCAACATCACCGTCAGCTTGGTGGTCAACGACGGCCAAGCCAATTCGTCACCGGCTCAACTGACGGTGAACGTCAGCACTCAACCACCGACCAATCAACCGCCCACGGCGCGCATCAGCGGTCCGAATTCCGGAACTCAAGGGGCTCGTTTGACGTTCGATGGCGGGGGTTCCAGCGATCCGGACGGCAGCATCAGCAACTACAGTTGGACCATAGAAGGGCAGAACTATAACGGTATCACCGCCAGCCATACCTTTAACAATCCGGGCAATGTGCAAGTGCGCTTGGTGGTGACGGACAATGCGGGGGCCAACTCGCCGGCTGCCACGCAGAATGTGAGCATCCAGGCGCAAGTCAACCAGCCCCCCAATGTGGTCATCAGTGGCCCGACCACCGGGTGTACCGGGGTGGCCTTGGCATTTAACTCCAACGGTACCCGCGATCCGGAAAATGATCCCTTAACCTATCAATGGCGGGTTACACCGGCTGGCAGAGCCAGCTTCAGTTCCCCCCGACAAGCCAACACCAGTATCACGTTCAATACCGCGGGCACTGCCACAGTAATTTTGGAAGTCACCGACACGGCACAAAATACCGGCTCGGCCAATCAATCGATTACGATTAGTGCCGGAGGCATGGGGGGAATGGGAGGGGGTTGTGGTGGAATGTAAAAACTGGCTATAAGGAATGTAATACGGCGTGTCGGGAATGAGTAAACGTTTTGCCTGTAAAGGCTGTTATTGCAATTGCCGCGAACCGTTATGAATCACCGGAGTCATCCGCGCGTTCAGCCCTAATAATAACCAGCGTCACATTATCCGTGGCACCACGCTCCAGTGTTAAATCAATCAGACTTTGACATGCCTCAGCGAGATCTTCTTTGCGCAAAATTCCGGCGATTTCATCTTCGCTCAAATGTTTATACAAGCCGTCGCTGCACAACAGAAAGGTGTCGCCTGGTTCTGCTTTATCGATATCCACGTCCACATACAGTTGGTCGGTGGCGCCTACGGCTCTGGTAATGACATTTGATGCGGGATGAGATTCTGCTTCTTCGCGCAAAATCACGCCACGTTCCACTAACTCTTCCACTTGGCTATGATCACGAGTCAATTGCGCAATTGAACCATTGCGGGCACGATAGGCTCTGCTGTCACCGGCCCACAACAAAGCAAAATAATTATCCAATGCCACCATGGATACCACCGTGCTACCAATGGTTCGATTGTCCTGATGCTCTGCGGCCAATCGCCGTAACTTTTGATTTACGCTAATTAGGCGGTCTTCTATTTCATCGATATATGTGCTGAGGCGTTTGCGCGGCGTCATTTCATCCAAACATTGGACGATGGCTTGGCTGGCAACATCACCCGCGTGATGCCCACCCATGCCATCGGCTATAACCCATAAATGCAAAGCCTCTTTATCGAGAAAAGAATCTTCATTGATTTGTCTTACTTTGCCTACGTGAGTGGCGGCATTAGATTTCCAACGGATTGCAGCGGTTTGGCTCATAGATTTTACAAATATAATAAATTTTTATAGCTGATGTTTGTTTTTAGCAGACAAAAGTATCACTAAGAAAAGTGGATCTTTTTATCTGCATTATTTGAAAATAGTACGCTGCACAAAGGTAAGATACACAATTTGTTTATTATAGTTGTGACTAAATTCACATTAAAAATATAGAATAATGAAAAACTTAAAATTTTACGTAAATGTTACACTTTAGTTAAACATGGTCAAAAATCAACCATTTTTATTAGTTTATCGACTGTGAAAACCCGAGACAGGGTAATGTTATATTATGATTTCGTAATTAGAATACCCCACAAATACGAAATAGAGATAAATATAACGCCATATTTCTAAATCGTCTACAACTATTATGCCGAATAGAAGATATCAGTCGGATAACCTTATATGTTTGGCGAAATAAAAATTTTGTTGTCGCCTATTTTTATTTTTACTCAACCGGTTCAATTTGAACGTTACGGTAAAATGAGCATGGTTGTTTATTGAATTAGATTTTTAGTTTGAATTAAATCAGAAATTAACCCTTTTGAAAATAACTTAAAGGAAATTTAATGAACCATGTAGTAGTTATTGGAGCCGGACTAGCAGGTTATACGTTAGCAAAAGAATTCAGGAAACTGGATAAGCAAACTCCGTTGCACATTATTACACAAGATGACGGTCATTTTTATTCAAAACCCATGTTATCCAACGCCTTGTCCAAAAATAAAACTGCGGAGGGTCTGGTGACGACAACGGCGGCAGAAATGGCAGCGCAGCTCAATGCCACCATTTGGAGTAACAGTCACGTAAAGAATATCGACACTCAAACGCGTACTGTGACAACCAACGATCAAACGGTGAATTTCACCAAGCTGGTGCTTGCACTGGGCGCGTCGCAAGTCACACCACCTATTAAGGGAAATGCCGCCGATAAAGTCGTCTCAATTAATAGCTTGCAGGATTACGCAAAATTCCGCGTATTGTTGGAAAATGCCAAACACGTCGCCATCATAGGGCCGGGGCTGATCGGATGTGAATTTGCAAACGATATCATTAGTACCGGGCGTGGTGTTACGGTCATAGGTCCTGGAAATGTGCCATTGGATAGACTATTGCCACCGCAAGCAGGTAAGGCATTGCAAGACAAGCTGGGCCAGTTAGGAATCAACTGGCGCTTAGGCGTCACAGCGGATTCTGTGGACGATAACAATGGTAGCTATTCGGTTACTCTTTCCAGTGGTGAAATTATTCAAACGGATTTGATATTGTCCGCCGTAGGTCTTAGACCAAACATAGAATTGGCTGAGAACGCCGGCCTTCAGGTCAATCGGGGTATTGTGGTAAACAGATTTCTGGAAACCAGCATGACAGACATTTTTGCTTTGGGCGATTGTGCGGAAATCGAAGGTATGGTGTTACCGTTTGTTTTACCTATCATGCACAGCGCCAGAGCATTGGCGCAAACTATTTCAGGAAATCCAGTCAAACTGAGTTTTCCGGCGATGCCGGTTGTCGTAAAAACGCCGGCGCATTCCATAGTCGTATCGTCACCGCCCATCAATGCCTCCGGGGAATGGCAAGTTAGTGTGGAAGAGGGCGGGGTGCGGGCCTTGTTTCAAGATGCCGAGAATAAACTGCTCGGTTACGTACTCACCGGAGCCAGTGTAGCGGAGAAACAGAAACTGACCAAAGAAGTACCGCCCATGCTCGAATAGCTGATAGGATTTTCGCCGACAAGGGTCGATCAGCTGTGTACCGGTTCTGTTGGCAGCTGCTATCAAAGATCGCCTCACTGTTCTTATTGAAGTTAAAATGTTAAAAAACGCACCGCAGGACTAAATACATGAAAAAAAATCTGAACTCCTTGATTGGCAGCAAGTCTCATGAAAACGGCAAGTCAGATATGTTACACCAGTCACAATAACTAATTGATTTTCTGGAATTTCCGGATAGACTAAAAAAGATGATGCTCCACTCATTGCGAAAAAACATAATCTTAGCTCTTGTATGGGTGTTAATTATCGCACCCATACCTATCGCTATGGGTTCAATCAACATTTTTAAAAGCATTGAGTTATCAATCCAATCCAAGGGATTTGGCACAACTCATCATACCATCGGCGAACATCACAACGAGTACGAGGTTGATAGTACAGCTATGCAGTGCGATCAGGACAACGGTTGCAGTAGCTGCAATTCCTGCGGTCATTGTCTTACCATAATTTGCCGTATTACGGATTTGCATGTGGCAGTATCACGTACTATTACTGTCTTGCCTTCAATTACTCTATATCAGATCGATCAGCCCACCAGTTTTCGCCCTCCTAGACTTTCCTAAGCCGTATTTTTTCATCGGTAGTATGCAATCCACATAGTGGTTTCGTGCGCCTGCACGGATTTCAAGTATTGCTTAGGAGTAACTCATGAACAATAAATACCATTTATTAAATAGCGGAGATTACGCTAGAAAAAATAGTGAACCGCAAAATGTTCCTAAATTGGAAAATACAAGTATTTCACGTCGGCGGTTTTTACAATCGGCGGCCGCTTTTACCGGCGGCACCGCACTAGCAGCAGGTGTTAATCTGACGGCGAGTGCGGAACAAATGTCGCATTCAGCTTCTATGGCCGGGCACGCCGGGCACGCCATGGACATGGATAAATATGGCAGCATGATGTTTATGGAAGGCCATTCCATGAAACCGGGGCAAATCATCGAACCACCCGGTTCGCCATCGCCGTCTGAAGTCGATTACAAAGTCTTCGATATCGACGTGCGCATCGTAGAGCACGAAATTTTACCGGGAATAAAAACCCACTTGTTCGCTTTTAACGGTCAGGTTCCGGGGCCGGAATTTCACGTTACGGAAGGCGATTGGGTGCAGGTGAATTTCACCAACAATACCGAAGAAATGCATACCATCCATTGGCATGGCTTGACAGTGCCCTATACCATGGACGGCGTGCCCATGGTGACACAAGATCCTGTCCATCCCGGGGATACCTTTGTGTACCGTTTCCAAGCCAAACCCTCCGGCACTCGGTGGTACCACTGCCATTGGAGTACCCCTTTACACGCCGCTTCGGCTATGCATGGCGCGTTTATCATTCACCGCAAAGAAGAACCGCTAAAAGAACGCTTTCCATATTCGCGCGACTATACCCTGATGCTGGAAGCCTGGGACATCAATTTCATACGCGAAGAAATGAACGGACTATTAGAAGGCATGAAAGAAGTCAATATGCTTATGGCTCAAGGTAAGTTGGACTACAAAACTCACGGATTTTTTAAGGACTACAACGAATTCAAACAAGCCGTATTAAACGGCGATTATGTGGCTCCTTATCTACAAAGCCGTTCCAGTGGTGTACGGATAGAGCCGAATTTTTTTGCGATAAACGGTAAATCCTATCCGGCAACCAAACGCATTGGCATTAAACAAGATGAATGGATACGCGTTCGCCTCATCAATGCCAGCGGTTTATCGCATCATATGCATTTGCATGGCCACGATTTCTGGTGGGTGGCGCAAGATGGTAATGACTTGCCCGAGCCAAGACGATTGAATACCGTGCACGTGGAACCCGGTGGTACTTATGACATTATGATACACGGCGATAATCCTGGTTTTTGGACCTTTCATGACCACAAAACCGTTCACGTTCGAAACAACGGAATTTATCCCGGCGGCATGCTGACGGTGCTGGCTTACGAGGATTTCGAGCCGACCTACATACCGTCTGTATCTGTGGATCAATAGAGGAGGCTCGCCATGCAAACGATTAAACCTATTCTATTGGCAAACGCTCTTAGCCTACTGTTTGTACAAAGTGTTTATGCCCTGGAAGTCGACCGCGAAGTCGTACCGCGCATGACCATAGGCGGCAGGGTCATCAGCACAATGGATTCCCTGGATTTGGATTCCGAACCCAAAGCCGAAGACGGCATCAATTTGTCTGACTCGGCAATTTTAATGCGCTTCGACAAGCGCATGTACCGCGACGGTGTGGCCGGAGCGGTCGTCGGTATCAAAGAAAACGATGAGGCCGCGGTATTTCATCAACTGCATGTATTTTACTGGAACCGCAATTATCGGTTTGAATTGGGGCGTTCGCGGTTGCGTAATACCTTGCTGGAATTTCCGCTCATACGTGATGACGATTTGTTGGATTACACCCACGTCGGCAATGCGTCGTCCAATGAAGAGTTCGACCAAATCTACGGTGATACCGCGTCATTCGATTGGTATCTGGATCGCAAGATTCAAAGTCTGAATCTATGGGTGGGGACGCGGCGCAATGGTGATCCCGTCGATTTTCCCGAAGCTCCCGGCGGTTTCGACAGCTACGGTGCCGGTTACGTGTATGAGCAACCGGAGGATTTGCGTTATGTGAAGTGGATCCGCCATGCCGGCGTGTTATACGACCGGCAAAAAGTGGATACCTCAAATGGCAGCGAATGGCTGAACGCCGTAGTCGCGGGTATTGAATTCAATCTCAACATGAATCCGGTGAATAACTGGTCTTTGGGATTGCAAACCCTATACAACGATGGCCTGGATAACGCGATCGATGTGAACTCCGTGGCCGCACGTGCCCGGGCCAAATCCGCTTCTATAGTAACCAGTGTGCGTTATACCGGCAGACCCAAGCTGCTGACCCGTTGGCAAGGGGCTATTACTGCCGCTGTTAAGAATTACTCCGATGTAGACCAAGGCACTCAATGGAGCATCGCACCCAATGTTGTGTACCGCATGGGTCAAGGAGTGGATGTGTTTGCCCAGGTGAAGTACTCCGACTACGACCAGGGATTGGGAGGAGGCAGCGACACCGCGGTGCAGCTAGGTATGGCATTCAGTTTGGACGCCATGTTCAACGACAACATTGGCGAGCGCGCCTCCATTTTGAATTTAGAACACGGTTATATCCAATAAGGAGACAGAATTATGAAGTCGAAAATTTTTATGCAAATATACTGTTTAGCAGCAGCCCTGCTACTCAGCCTATCGCTATCAGCCGAACCCGTTGATCACTCGACCATGCACCACGAAGAACACGGTGAAATGCAACATGACACTCACCAGCCAAAGCAAGAGCAGGACAACGATGCAAGTGAACATATGCAACATGACGAATCGGATCACCATTCCGGCGATGGTGAACATCATGGGAATGTTACCGAACACCATAATCATGCCGACATGATCATACATGAGGAAGCTCCACATGAAGCGATGCAACATACAAGTGGCGAACACCATGCCGCATCCAGTAGCATGACTATGGAGCCCGCTGTATTGACTAAGCTGCAAACTATGCCGCCTAGCGGAAAAAGTCGCGAAGCCGGTTACGACGATCGTTATGTAATGGAATCCACTTCAGCGGAAGATTCCATTGCTACACATTGCGCGCAGGCCTCGCGTGGTTTGGTGATGGTAGACAACGCCACCTGGGCCAAATGCGGCGGCAAGCCCGAGGGGTGGTCCAAAGGCATAGGCGATATGGCAGCAACCGTATCGCCCATGGATCATAGCCAACACATGGGCCATTAACCATCAGCGGCGTGCACCTGCGCATACTGCAAAGCGCGGGTGCCTTAAAAAAAGCAAGTAATATTGAATAAATATTACGTAGCTACAGGTGTCCTTGTTGTCCTATTGGCATTCATCTAGCCGCATGTGATAAAAAGTCGAACACCCAAG
>JASFLF010000122.1:0-7965 GCA_050118235.1 Gammaproteobacteria bacterium
CCGGGCACGTATTCCCTATCATGGCGCAACCCGGTGGTGTGTTAACCCGCGCCGGACATACCGAAGCCGGTTGTGATTTAGCACGGATGGCCGGCCTGGAACCGGCGGCGGTTATTGTAGAGATACTTAATGAAGACGGCAGCATGGCCAGGCGGGCCGACCTGGAAGCGTTTGCCCAGGAATTTGGCCTTAAAATCGGCACCATTGCCGATTTAATCGACTACCGGTTGCGTAAAGAGCGCAATCTGGAACGGGTTGCCGAGTGCGGCATGAAAAACCATATTGGTGAATTTCGTTTGATTGCTTACCGGGATTTGATTAACAACCTGGTACATTTCGCCCTGGTGAAGGGCGATATCAAGGAAAAAGAACCGACTTTGGTTCGCGTGCATATGCCGCACTATCTAAACGATGTATTAGGCATGAAACGCGGCGATACCGGTTGGCCGTTGGAAGCGGCTATGCAGCGAATAGAACAAGAAGGCAAAGGCGTCATCGTCATGCTCAACAAATCCGATGCCCAGGAAGAAGTGGTCACGCAGATTGTTGAGTGTCAAAAACAAGATCAGGGCAAACCTATTCACAAGCCGGAAGCCAATCCGGATTTGCGCACGTATGGCACCGGCGCGCAAATTCTATTGGATTTGGGGGTGCGTAAAATGAGAGTGTTAAGCGCACCAAAACGTATGCATGGCTTGTCGGGATTCGGTTTGGAAGTAGTGGAATATATTGCGGAATAACAAAAAATAAAGCGGAAGAAAATTATGAACTCAATCAACGAAATAGAAGGTGAACTGGTCGTACGGGGGGCGCACTTCGGTCTACTGGTGTCGCGTTTCAACAGTTTTATCGTAGATAGTCTGGTCAGTGGCGCCATTGACACATTAAAGCGTCACGGCGCCGAAGAAAAAAATATCCAAATCGTGCGCGTACCCGGCGCCTTCGAAATGCCCTTAGCGGCGCAACGCATGGCGGTAAAAGACCAATACGATGCCATTATTGCATTGGGTGCCGTTATTCGAGGCGGTACACCGCATTTTGAATACGTGGCCGGCGAGTGCACCAAGGGTTTAGCCACTGTGTCGGCCAAACACGATATCCCCATCGCCTTTGGCGTTCTGACGGTGGATACCATAGAGCAAGCCATAGAAAGGGCGGGAACCAAAGCGGGCAATAAGGGCGTGGAAGCGGCTTTATCCGCCATCGAAATGGTCAATTTAATGCGTTTGTTGGACTAAACATCGCTATTGTAAACGAAACTGAATTATTGTGTTGGTATAACCGTTATGAGTCGAGCCCGCCATTTAGCACGCAAACGCGCAGTTCAAGCCTTATATATGTGGCAAATGACCGGCGATAACGTGTCAGACATAGAAGCTCAGTTCTTACTAGAGCAAGACATGAAAAATGCCGATATAAAATATTTTAAAGAACTGCTGCATCAAGTGCCGGCACACGTCAAGGAGTTGGATGAACACATATCGCCTTTGCTGGACCGGCCGTTTCATGAACTGGATCCCGTCGAGTGCGCCGTCATGCGCCTGGGGGTATACGAGTTACAACATCGCATCGATATACCCTATAGAGTGGTGATCAACGAAGCGGTGGAACTGGCTAAAATATTCGGCGCCGAAGAAGGCCATAAATACGTCAACAGTATATTAGACAGAGTTGCGAAAAAAATACGTAGCATAGAAGTGAACGCGAAAAAATCCTCAAACAGATAAAACTTCCCATGTCGCTGACTGAATTCCAATCCATCCGCGACTATTTTTCCAAACAAACCGTGCACCGCACCGATGTGGAACTAGGCATCGGTGACGATTGCGCCTTGTTGTCGATACCGCAGGATAGCGTTTTAGCCGTCTCCGTGGATGTATTGGTAAGCGGGGTGCATTTCCCGGAACAAACCTCTGCCGAAGATATCGGTTATAAATCATTAGCAGTGAGTTTGAGCGATATAGCGGCCATGGGCGCCGAGCCCGCATGGCTTACTTTGGCGATAGCGTTACCCTCCCTGGATGAAGCCTGGCTGGACAAGTTTTGTCAGGGGTTGTTCGGATTGGCTAATCGGTATAACGTGCAACTTGTCGGAGGAGATACAACCACCGGCCCGTTGGTTGTAACAACTCATGTCGCCGGCTACGTAGCAAAAAATCGCGCTTTACGCAGAAACGGCGCCAAACCGGGGGAACTGGTCTATGTAACGGGCACCATTGGTGAGGCCGGCTTGGGATTGAAAATATTACAGGGAAGCCTGGAATTACCGTCGCAATATACCTATTTTAATGACAAACTAATCGAACGCCTTAATCGGCCTACACCCCGGGTAGAAATAGGCAAAGCGTTGGTGGGAATCGCGACCGCCGCAATTGACATATCCGACGGTGTAGCGGCAGATTTAAATCACATATTGGAGATGAGCCAAGTCGGCGCTCGTTTGCAGGTGGAAAAAATACCGGTGTCGGATTGTTTTCCTGAAATATTCGAGCAATCCGGCGGATGGGAGCAAATCCTTGCGGCAGGCGACGACTATGAATTGTTATTTACCGCTCCGCAAGGTACAGAAGATAAACTGCAAAAACTTGCCGAAAAACATAGTTGCAATATCACTTGCATCGGTCGGATAGAAGAGCAACGGGGATTAAGATGTTACAGCGAATCCACCTTGCTCGCGCTGCAAAGTTTGGGATATGAGCATTTTAAGTAAGTAAAAACAAAAACCGGAAACAATGCCAGTTAAACCCTCAACGATAATAAAAAATCCCATTCACTTATTAGCGTTTGGTTTCGGCAGCGGGCTCTCCCCGGTTGCACCCGGTACTTTCGGCACACTGGCAGCCATCCCGATTTACCTTGCGTTAGTGAACTCAGTAGATTCAGTAATCTATCTCTTGGTTGTGATTTTGTTAAGTCTGCTCGGATTTTGGTTGTGCGGCAAAACCGCCAAAGATCTCGGTGTACACGATCATCCCGGCATAGTGTGGGACGAAATTGTGGGATTTCTCATTACCATGTATCTGGTACCGTTAAGCTGGGTTTGGATTATGGTAGGATTTGCGTTATTTCGAGCATTCGATATTCTTAAGCCATGGCCGATCCGGTCACTCGATCAAAAAGTGGAAGGTGGCATCGGTATTATGCTTGATGACATTGTCGCAGGGATTTTCGCCTGGGTATTGCTTCAAATTATCATCAACAGCACAATGTGACACTGGATCGATCGCAAATGGAAAGAGGGGAGAATATGAACAGATTACCGTTTTCAACAACCGCATTCAAAACAGTATTTTTACTGTTGTTAGTATTCGTCTTCATTCCACCGGTAACAGCCGGAGATGTCAAAATCGTCGAAGCCAAAGCGCGTCAACAAGGCGATGGCTGGTATTTCACGGTAACCCTTAAGCACGACGACACCGGTTGGGACCACTATGCCGATGCTTGGCGCGTGGTTACCGAAGATGGCAAAGTCCTGGGCGAACGCACCTTATTCCATCCTCATGTAGACGAACAACCTTTCACCCGCGCCTTAGGCGATGTAAAAATTCCCGCGGAAATCAAAAAAGTCTATATAGAAGCCCACGACAAAGTTCATGGGTGGGCAAAGGAAAAGTATACGGTGAATTTGAACTGAGCGTGCCGCGCATTGGTCAATGCCATGCTGATATGTATTTGACTGTCCAGTGCTGCCTACATGCCACGGATAATATGGTCGTTGCCGCCGACCACGGCGAACATTTCGTCACTATAACCAAACCAATAATGTATTTTTTCATCAACACAGGGTTAACCACGACCACCTATCTAACCGCTTAAAGGTATAAAAATACGCGCATGATATTAGAAGTTGCCGTACTCGATGTGAAACCAGGTCAGGAAATGGAATTTGAAGCAGCTTTTAGCAGGGCACAAGCCATCATCTCCGCCATGGAAGGCTATGTTTCACACTCATTACAAAAGTGCCTGGAGAAAAGCAATCGTTACATTTTGCTGGTTAACTGGAGAACGCTCGAGCACCATACAGAAGGCTTTCGTCGTTCAGCGCGGTACCAGGAGTGGCGCAAGCTTTTGCACCATTTCTATGAGCCGTTTCCCCAGGTAGAGCACTACTCGGTTGTCTATGAAAATGCGACTAGCGTGATGCCACTCATGCTGCCGACTGAATGAACCACGCGACATCCAACGATGCAATTGTGGGGCGGGATACTCGCAGCGGCAGCACGACTCAAATTAAGGATTCGAAATAAGGTTAATCAATCCATAAATATAATAAAATGAGGAGCAGGGGCTGTGGCGGTCGAATGAACTTTCTTCGCAGAACCCATTAAAACCGATCAAGAAGTTAGTTACATGCAGTAAGGCAAGGCCAATATCGGCGTCCACCGTGCCGGCATTGATCCGTGCGCCACCAAACAAGTCATCACGCTCCGCAATGTACTTAATCGATTATTGGTTGTGTTAAGTGAGCGAGCTATCCAGGGGGATAGAAAGCGTTAATCAGCGTTTAATAAGCTGCTTGCTCATTAACGCCACAAAACGCAACGCTTCCTGGGTAGCCGGGTCGGTCATCGTTTGCCACATACCACCGAAACCACCCTTGGCGGGCGGTAACGCCGCGGCCTCACTCTTGGCCGCCGACGCCGCGCCGAGTGCATCAACCAGTGCTTCCTGCACCTCGTCTTTGGCCAGCAGGTCAATCAGGTGTTGGAAACCTTGGTTGCGAGCCAGCTTGTCCACCAGGGAAGCCAGTTCGGTCACAACGAGCGCCAGGCGGTTGACGATATCGTCCGACAACGAATCCTCCACGGAACCGAACAAGCGTGCAAATCCCACCAACCGTTCCAGATCACCATTTTCCACCAATTGGGCAATAGTCGGTAGTGCCCGGTCAATGCCGCTGCGGTTAAAACGGTCCAGTAAGTCGAGGGTTTGACTTACAGTGGCGGCAAGACGCATAACCATTTCATCTGTCAACGCGTCTTGAGCGCTGGCAACCAAACTTTCAATCTCCGCGCTGACAGTTTCTTGTTGTGCTTTAGTCATGTCGTGCATCCTTTAAAGTAGGCCACGTGCGCTTGCCCAATAGAGCTGGTTATAGGCCATCTTGAACCAGTGCACACTTTTGGTGGGCGGCTTGGGATCCGGGGGATTGTTGTAGTTAAACATGGCGTAGGTGGCCTTGTCCTTTCCGGCTTCGATAAAGCAGAACACCTTACCGTCGTAATCACGCACCGGAGATCCGATCTTGACGATAGAAGCGATATTCTCCGCCAGCGCTTCGGCCTCGAAGTGCGCAGTGGAACCGGCCTTACTGATGGGGATGTTTGTCGTATCACCGATGGCAAAGGCATTGTCATGGCCTTCGATAGTCAGGCGGTTACGATCCACCGGAATCCAGCCGCCGGCACCGAGCTTGTTTTCTTCCACAACTGCCATGCCTTTATGAGCCGGCACGGCAACCAACAGATCATATTTGGCTTCGGTGCCTTCTTCGCTCTTCACGACCTTTTTTGCGCCATCCACTTCCTTCATATTGAACAGGGTTTCATGGGTTACTCCGCGCTGTTCAAACTCGCCCATCATCCAGTTGCTGACCGGTTCCAGACTGTGCAGGCGCCCGATGGGATAGGTGTAGTGAAAGGAAACCTTATCGGTCATGCCACGATCTTTAAAAAAGTCGTAGAGCGTGAAGGTTAGCTCCGGCGGGATCATGGGGCATTTGTGCGGCACTCCGACGGCAATCACGACGCGCCCGCCTTCAAAGCTGCTAATGGTCTTGTAGAAATTCAGTGCGGCCTCTTCGGTGTAAACATTGATGGAATTTTCCGCCAGGCCCGGAATACTTTCAGGTACGGCACGTGAGCCGGTGGCGATGACTATCAGGTCATAGTCAATGGTTTTACCGCTTTTGGTTTTGACCTGGTTATCATCGAGGTTAAATTGCTCTACGGGGTCCACGTGAAATTCGATACCCGGTTCCAGCAAGCTGGCCTGGTCTCTGTACAATTCATCAACCGCCATGCGGCCCAGCGCTACGTACAGCAATCCCGGTTGATACATATGCCGCTCTGATGCCGATAACATGGTGATGTGTGCTTTACCGGACTTGAGTTCGCCTTTTAGCCGCCTGGCCAGATTATTGGCGAGGATAGTGCCACCCATACCGCCACCGACGATCAGTATTTTCATCACTCCTCTCCTTGCTTTTATTTATTACAGTAAATGAACTATAACCTACTTTGTTTTGCGTACCACAATATGCCAGACGCCATTTTCTTCATTACTGGATACCATTTCATGCCCCACTTTATTCACCCATTCGGGGATATCATTTGCGGATCCCTTATCGGTGGAAAGCACTTCAAGCTCATCACCTATTTCTATAAGTTTGATACCGGCTATAAGTTCCATTAATGGCCCAGGACAAAAGGAGCCGCTGGCATCAATTACTTTTCTTTCTCCCATTGCTGTACTCCGATGTGCTCTTGAATAGTTAAAAAGTCCAAATTTGACTATCAGATGAATCGTTCAGAAATTTGGTCAGTCCGAGAGGTTCGGACAGAAAGGATTCCAGGTCTTCTGCTTGAGCCTCAAGCACATCCATAGCCATGGAACAGGGGAAAATTTTGGCGTCGCCCAGAGTCACGGCATTTTCAAACAGGCTTTTAAACTGCGGTACATTCTTCTGTGCCATGACCTCACCGAAATGGCCTTCTGCGGGGGCCGCGGCATCACTACCTTTGATAAAATACTGCAAGGCGTTCATCGACAGGAAGACACTGACTTCACTGCCGCTTACCGCGCCTACGGAAGCCACCATGGCTGCCATCTGCAAGCGTTCATGTGAACCGGAAACAACCATAATGCTGATTTTTGATGTGCTCATAAAACAAACAGATCCTCAACTAACAAAACCAAAACTCGCTTACTCCCCTCGGATTGGCCGAAGTTTCGTAAAACGTTTGACTGGCATATTATACATAGTACAAATTATGCAATTTATCCAGCGCAAGTGCTGGTATGCCTGACATTGGACAATACAGCGGTGACATCGCGAAACTTAAAATCTTCCAAGGTCTTTGATATTGCAGTGCGGCATACGGTTCAATACAGACAACGATTAATATGAGCGGCAATAGCCGCTTTTGGATTACGTGTGCAGTACTTTGTATTAAAAGACTCAGGATTCGTGAGTCACCTTGCGCCCTACCTGAATATTGAGTTTTTTTACTCTATGCCACAGACTGCGTTCGCTGATGCCTAACAAGCGGGCGGCGTTGACTTGGACGCCATCGCATTCTTCCAGCGCCTGCACAATTATGTTGCGTTCGGTTTCGGCCAGCCATTCATCCAGGCCGGCTTCGCCCAAGTCCATCAAATCACCGGTTGGGGTGGTGACATGTGCGTGGCGTGTATGCATTTTGTCAGGCAAATCGTCTATGCGAATCAATTTACCGCGGCAGGTTAGTAACGAGCGCTCTATAGCGTTACGTAGTTCGCGAACATTTCCCGGCCAATGGTAAGCGGAGAGGGTGGCCAAGGCATCGTCGGTGAATCCTTCCACGTGTTTGTCCATTTCCGTACGTAACCCGTCGAGGAACGTCTGCGCCAGCAGGGGAATGTCCTCCGCCCGCTCGCGCAACGGCGGTACGTGCAAGTTGTATACATCCAGCCGGTATAACAGATCTTCACGGAATTCATTTTCCTTAACCAAGTCGCTAAGGTTGCGGTTGGTCGCGGCAATGATGCGCACGTCCACCCGCCGGATGGCGTCACTGCCCACCGGCGAGAATTCCCTTTCCTGCAATACCCGCAATAGTTTCGCTTGTAAGTCCAATTCCAGGTCGCCGATCTCGTCCAGAAATAAAGTACCGCCATTGGCTTGTTCCAGCCGTCCCAAACGGTTTTGTATGGCGCCGGTGAACGCGCCTTTGACGTAGCCGAACAGTTCACTTTCCATTAGAT